>NZ_JBBMQZ010000018.1:0-122755 GCF_038900275.1 Pseudoalteromonas sp. AS71
AGCGCAGTTTGGTAGCGCACTTGGTTTGGGTCCAAGGGGTCGCAGGTTCAAATCCTGCATCGCCGACCATTTTCTTATCTAGTAAGAATAATAAATAAACTCCTCTAAGTTATAAATCTAAATTCGTTAGCCTTTAATTCTATTAAATAATTTGTATTTTATTCTATTCAATGCTCAGTTAGCCTGTTTTTTATTCAGTTAGTCTCTATAGTCCCTTATCTAGTCCAAATAATTGCCCCCTATACTCGACTATCATAAATATTAGGTTATAATGCCGCGTCTATTGTTTAACATAGTGCCCGAAGGGCAAAGCAGCAATGGTATCTCATGGTAGCGACGGATGCTTTTAAGTGTGAAAAACCGCTTAAACTTTATCAAGACTCATGCAGATCACTTTGTTTGTAAAGGAAGGCGAACAGTCGCCAAAATTGAATATTGAGGTAAATCATGCAAGTTTCTGTTGAGACGACCCAAGGCCTTGAGCGCCGTATAACTATCACCGTTCCTTCAGAGAACGTTGAGACCGAAGTAAAAAAACGCCTACAACAACTGTCAAAAACACAGCGTATAGATGGTTTCCGTGCTGGTAAAGTTCCAGTATCTGTAATTAACAAGCGTTTTGGCCCTGCAGTTCGTCAAGAAGTTGCTGGCGAAGTAATGCAACGTAATTTTTACGAAGCAATCGTTTCTGAAAAAATCAATCCAGCTGGCGCGCCTACATTCGCACCTAAATCACTTGAAGCAGGTAAAGATTTAGAGTTCTCAGCAACGTTTGAAGTTTACCCTGAAGTTGAAGTTCAAGGTTTAGATAAAATTACTGTTGAGAAACCAGCGGTAACAGTAACTGACGAAGATTTAGCTAACATGCTAGAAACACTTCGTAAGCAACACGCTGAGTGGGCTGATGTTGATACAGCTGCTGGCGAAAACGACCGTGTAACAGTTGATTTCGTAGGTACTATCGACGGTGAAGTATTTGAAGGCGGCAAAGCTGAAGACTTCCCATTAGAACTTGGCCAAGGTCGTATGATCCCAGGTTTTGAAGATAACATCGTAGGTAAAAAAGCAGGGGAAGAAGTAGTTGCTGATGTAACTTTCCCTGATGATTACCACGCTGAAAACTTAAAAGGTAAAGCGGCTCAATTCACTATCACAGTGAAAAAAGTTGAAGCGCAAGAATTACCAGAATTAAGCGAAGAGTTTGCAACTAAATTCGGTGTTACCGAAGGCGGCGTAGACGCGCTTAAAGAAGAAGTTAAAAAGAACATGACACGTGAGCTAGACCAAGCGGTTAAAGCAAGCGTTAAAGACCAAGCAATCAAAGGTCTTTTAGCTAACAACGAAATCGAAGTGCCTAAAGCACTAGTTGATCAAGAAGTTGATGCTCTACGTCAGCAAGCAGCTCAACGTTTTGGCGGCGACGCTCAAAACATGCCAGAGCTTCCTGCTGAATTGTTCCACGAGCAAGCTGTAACACGTGTTAAAACTGGCCTTTTATTAGGTGAAGTGATTAAAGCTAACGAGATTAAAGTTGATGACGCTAAAGTTGAAGCATTAATTGCAACGGTAGCTTCTGCATACGAAGATCCAACTGAAGTAGTAGAATACTACAAAGGTAATGATCAACTTATGCAGCAAATGCGTAATGTAGCAATGGAAGAGCAAGCTGTTGAAGCTATTTTAGCTAAAGCAGTTGTTACTGATGTTGAAAAAGCATTTGATGACATCATGAATCCACAGCAAGGTGCTTAATAAGTCATTGACTTAAGCTCTCGCTAACGATTAAATGGCTCGTGCTACTCTGTTTATACAGCGTGCCCGGGCCATTTTAGTTTTTGGCTCTAAATTTGCGAAAAACGATAACTATGCTTCCTTATAATAAGGATAAGTATAAGCGCATAAGGAATTAAATAAGTATGAATACTGGTATTACAGATCCCCTAAATGCATTGGTCCCAATGGTTGTTGAACAAACACCAAAAGGCGAGCGCTCGTATGATATTTATTCGAGATTATTAAAAGAGCGTATTATCTTTTTAACAGGTCAAGTTGAAGACAACATGGCAAATCTGATTTTAGCGCAAATGCTATTTTTAGAATCAGAAAATCCTGATAAAGATATCTTTTTATACATTAACTCACCAGGTGGTTCAGTAACTGCGGGTATGGCTATTTACGACACAATGAACTTCATCAAACCAGATGTAAGTACAATATGTGTAGGTCAAGCTGCAAGCATGGGTGCTTTTTTACTTACTGCTGGCGCTAAAGGTAAACGTTTTTGTTTACCAAACTCTCGTGTGATGATTCACCAACCATTAGGTGGTTTCCAAGGTCAAGCATCTGACTTTGAAATACACGCTAAAGAAATTCTGTCTATTAAAGCTAAGCTTAATCGCTTAATGGCTGAGCATACAGGCCAACCATTGGATATTATCTCTAAAGACACAGATCGTGATAACTTTATGAGTGCCACGCAAGCTGTAGATTACGGCTTGGTAGACTCAGTTTTTACAAATCGCGATAAAAAGTAAGCGCTTGGTGAGCAGGATTGCCTGTTTGCCACTTTGAGTTACTATGCGAAAACTAATAAATTTTGGTATAGTTAAAGCGTATTGAAATAGCCGCCAAAAGTTTTGGTGGCCAACGTAATAAAATGAGGTAGCTGAATGTCTGACACTCCTACAGACGGCGACAAAAGTAATAAATTGTTATACTGCTCTTTTTGTGGCAAAAGCCAACATGAAGTGCGTAAATTAATTGCAGGCCCTTCAGTATACGTTTGTGATGAATGTGTAGAGTTGTGTAACGATATTATCAGGGAAGAGATCAAAGACATTGCTCCTAAGCATGATACGTCTGACAAACTACCTGTACCAAAAGAAATTCGTAAACACTTAGACGATTATGTTATTGGCCAAGATCATGCTAAAAAAGTATTGTCTGTTGCCGTTTATAACCATTATAAACGCCTGCGTAACCAATCGACTAAGCAAGACATTGAATTAAGTAAAAGTAATATTTTGCTTATCGGTCCAACAGGTAGTGGTAAAACATTACTTGCAGAAACGTTAGCGCGTCTACTCGATGTGCCGTTTACTATGGCCGATGCCACTACATTAACCGAAGCAGGTTATGTAGGTGAAGATGTTGAAAACATCATTCAAAAGCTTTTACAAAAGTGCGATTACGATGTTGAAAAAGCGCAACGTGGCATTGTTTACATTGATGAAATTGACAAAATTTCTCGTAAATCAGATAACCCGTCAATTACGCGTGATGTATCGGGCGAGGGCGTTCAACAGGCGCTACTTAAACTGATTGAAGGCACCGTTGCTTCTGTTCCACCGCAAGGTGGTCGTAAACATCCACAACAAGAGTTTTTACAAGTAGATACTTCTAAAATCTTGTTTATTTGTGGTGGCGCATTTTCAGGTTTAGATAAAGTAATTGAGCAACGTAGCCACAAAAATACCGGTATCGGTTTTGGCGTTAGCGTAAAAGAGTCTGCGGCGAGTCGTTCTTTAAGTGAAACATTTAAAGACGTAGAACCAGAAGATTTAGTTAAATACGGCTTAATTCCTGAGTTTATAGGTCGTTTGCCAGTAGTTGCTACGTTAACAGAACTTGACGAAGCTGCTCTTGTGCAAATATTAAGTGAACCTAAAAACGCGATTACTAAACAGTTTTCAGTATTGTTTGGTATGGAAGACGTTGAACTTGAGTTCCGTGATGATGCCTTAGCTGCAATTGCCCACAAAGCAATGGAGCGTAAAACAGGTGCACGTGGTCTTCGTTCAATCGTTGAAGGTGTGTTGCTTGATACTATGTACGAACTTCCTTCAATGGATGACGTAAGCAAAGTGGTTATTGATGAAACCGTTATTAAAGGTGAGTCAGACCCAATCTTGATTTATGAAAATAATAAACAAGATAAAGCTGCATCAGAATAGTTTTTAAGCTATTTGAGTGAAAAAAGGAGCCTTAGGCTCCTTTTTTTATAATTAATTTAATCGAGTAAGGGAAAATTGTTGAACTTTAATTAGGTTATCCCCATATACTTGAGTAATCTTTAAAATAAATTAAGTGCGAAGAGAAACTATAATGACGCTTGAGAGAACCGACCGAGTCGAAATCCCAGTCCTTGCACTGCGCGATGTTGTGGTATATCCGCACATGGTGATCCCGCTTTTTGTAGGCCGTGAAAAATCAATAAAATGCCTAGAAGCGGCAATGGACAAAGACAAACAAATTTTCTTGGTTGCACAAAAAGATGCAACTGTAGATGAACCTGAGCAAGAAGATATTTATCGTATCGGCACTATTGCCACTGTACTTCAGTTATTAAAATTACCGGACGGTACAGTTAAAGTTTTAGTAGAAGGTACACAGCGCGCACAAATCGAAGAATTTGTAGATAACGAAGACTTTTTTGTAGCTAATGCTCAATTTATTGAATCTGATTCGGTAGACGAGAAAGAACAAGAAATTTTTATTCGTAGCGCAATTAGCCAGTTTGAAGGCTATGTAAAGCTAAATAAAAAAATTCCTCCTGAAGTACTAACTTCAGTTTCAGGTATTGATGAGCCAGCGCGCCTTGCCGATACAATGGCAGCCCATATGCCATTAAAAGTACCTGAAAAACAAAAAGTGCTAGAAATTTCAAACGTGACAGAACGTCTTGAATATTTAATGGCATTAATGGAAGGTGAAATAGACTTACTGCAAGTTGAGAAAAAAATTCGTACCCGCGTTAAAAAGCAGATGGAAAAGTCACAGCGCGAGTATTACCTCAATGAGCAAATGAAAGCCATTCAAAAAGAATTGGGTGAGCTTGATGATGTACCTGATGAATTTGAAGCACTTAAAAAGCGCATTGAAGAATCGGGTATGCCAACAGAAGCACAAGACAAAGCGACGACAGAGCTTAATAAGCTTAAGATGATGTCGCCAATGTCTGCAGAGGCAACCGTAGTGCGTTCATACATTGACACATTAATTAATGTGCCATGGAAAAAACGCTCTAAAGTGAAAAAAGATTTAGCGGGCGCGCAAAAAATTCTTGATAGCGATCACCATGGCTTAGATAAAGTAAAAGAACGCATTATCGAGTACCTCGCGGTACAACAGCGTACTAATAAGCTTAAAGGGCCAATTTTATGTTTAGTTGGGCCACCAGGTGTTGGTAAAACATCGCTAGGGCAATCTATCGCGCGTTCAACTGGTCGTAAGTATGTGCGTATGGCATTAGGCGGCGTACGTGATGAAGCTGAAATTCGTGGTCATCGCCGTACATATATCGGTTCAATGCCAGGTAAGTTAATCCAAAACATGACAAAAGTGGGCGTTAAAAATCCATTATTCTTGTTAGATGAAATTGATAAAATGTCAGCTGACATGCGAGGAGACCCAGCATCAGCTCTATTAGAAGTGCTTGATCCTGAGCAAAACAGCCATTTTGCTGATCATTATCTTGAAGTAGATTACGATTTATCTGATGTTATGTTTGTAGCAACATCAAACAGCTTTAACATTCCTGGCCCATTACTGGACCGTATGGAAGTTATCCGCTTATCGGGTTACACCGAAGATGAAAAGCTAAACATTGCAAAAGAGCACTTAATTACTAAACAAGTAAAACGTAACGGCTTAAAAGAGTCTGAAATTGAAATTGAGGATAGTGCAATTATTGGCATTATTCGTTACTACACACGTGAAGCGGGTGTACGTAACCTCGAGCGCGAAATTTCAAAACTATGTCGTAAAGCCGTTAAAAATATCTTACTTGAAAAAGACACTAAAACAGTGACTATCAATCAAGATAACCTAGAAGACTTTTTAGGTGTGCAACGCTTTGATTATGGTAAAGCTGAAGACGGTGACCGTATTGGTCAAGTTACAGGCTTAGCATGGACAGAAGTTGGCGGTGATTTGCTAACAATCGAATGTGCGGCTGTACCAGGTAAAGGCAAGTTAACTTATACCGGTTCACTGGGCGATGTAATGCAAGAGTCGATTCAAGCGGCTATGACGGTAGTACGTAATCGTGCAGATACATTTCGCATAAATAGCGACTTTTACGAAAAGCGTGATATTCACGTACACGTACCTGAAGGCGCAACACCAAAAGATGGCCCAAGTGCGGGTGCAGCAATGGTAACAGGTCTTGTATCTAGCTTAACGGGTAACCCTGTACGAGCAGATGTTGCAATGACCGGTGAAATTACGCTACGTGGTGAAGTACTTCCTATTGGTGGCTTAAAAGAGAAATTATTAGCAGCTCATCGTGGAGGAATTAAAACAGTCATCATTCCAAAAATTAACGAACGTGACTTAAAAGAGATCCCAGAGAACGTGCTGGCAGGTCTTGATATTCATCCAGTTACTTGGATTGACGAGGTGTTAAAGCTTGCTTTAGTGCATCCTGTTGAGAGTTTTTCGGTCGAAACACCTAAAAACCAAGAAAAAAGCTAAAAAAAGTGCTTTTTAGGGCTTTTCAAATCTAAACGGTATGATAAGTTAAGCACTGGTTTTCAAGCCTAGCCCTTATGGGGCGTAGGCTTAAGAAAAATATAATCATGTGAGCATTAAAAGTTTGCTCTAAAATTTTCAAAAAAGTGATGTTAGTTTAAAAAACCATCGCTCTTGATAATAACAATGAAAGAGGATGATATTGTGAATAAATCTCAATTAATCGATCAAATCGCAGCTGATGCTGACATTTCTAAAGCGGCTGCAGGTCGTGCACTAGATTCATTCATCGAATCTGTATCTGGCGCGCTAAAAGAAGGCGACTCAGTTGCACTTGTTGGTTTCGGTACCTTCTCAGTACGTGACCGTGCTGCACGTTCAGGCCGTAACCCGCAAACTGGTGAAACAATCCAAATTGCTGCTGCAACTATTCCTGCTTTTAAAGCCGGTAAAGCGCTTAAAGACGCAGTAAACTAATCACTGTTTTAAACACATTAGTTATGGCGAGTGTAAAGTTACTGATTCACCACAACAGATGAATTAAGTAACTTTACCGCCAGTTACTTCAAGTGAAAAAGCGTATCTGGTAAGATACGCTTTTTTTACATGTGACAAGGTAAAATACCTTGATCAAAAAGAGATAAACAAATGCTTGAGAAAATCAGAGAAGGTTCGCAAGGACCTGTAGCCAAAATAATTTTAGGCGCGGTGATTTTATCTTTTGCCTTAGCAGGGATCGGTAGTTACTTAGGTCAAACCACAGAACAACCCGTTGCTGAAGTAAATGGAATTAAAATTAGTCAAACCGATTTTAACCGTGCTTACCAAAATGAACGAAGCCGTTTAGAGCAACAATTTGGTGAATACTTTACACAAATTGCCGCTGATCCAAATTACATGGCGCAAATTCGCCAAGGTGTAGTTGACCGCTTAGTACAACAAGAATTGCAATCACAGCTAGCGGCTGATTTAGGCCTTCGCGTAAGCGACGAAAGTGTACGTAAAACAATTTTAGAACTACCGTACTTTCAAATTGGTGAAAAGTTTAATAACGATCGTTACTTACAAGTAATTCGTCAAATGAACTTTCAACCAGATGCTTTTCGTGAATACTTACGTAAAGATATGACACGTAGTCAGGTAGTATCTGCTGTTGCAGGTACAGACTTTGCACTAGAGAGCGAGCTTAAAAGCGCAATCGCTCTGCAGCAGCAAACTCGTAGTATTGATTACTTAGTTATTAATAAAGAAGCGCTTGCCGCGAACGTAGAAGTATCAGAGCAAGAAGTGTCTGATTACTACGAGCTAAACGCATCACAATTTTTATCCCCAGAGCTTATCTCAGTAAGTTATATTGAGCTTAAAGCATCAGATATTAATGTTGAATCGGTAACCGAGGATGACGTTAAAGCGTATTACGAGCAAAATAAAGCACAATACGTTGAGCCAGAAAAGCGTCGCGTATCACATATCTTAATTGATAACAGTGAAGACGATGACGCAGCAAAAGAAAAAGCCAATGCACTTCATGCACAACTAGAACAAGGTGCAGACTTTGCTGAGTTAGCAGAATCATCATCTGACGATATCGTTAGTGGCGAAATGGGCGGCGATCTTGAATGGATAGAACGTGACGTAATGGACCCTGCATTTGAAGACGCGACTTTCGCACTTCAAAACAAAGGTGACATTTCTGAGGTTGTTGCTTCTGAGTTTGGTTATCACATAATTAAACTTACAGACATTCAACCACAACAAGTTAAAGCGTATGACGATGTTAAAGCTGACTTACGTGCTGAACTAGAACAAGCTGAAAAAGTAGATGCATTTTACGAAAAGCAAACTGAAATGGGTGCACTTGCATTTGAAATTTCAGACCGCTTAGACGATGCTGCAGAAGTTGCTGAAGTGGAAGTTAAATCTACGCCTCTTTTAGCACTTAATGCTCTTCCGGAGCCGTTAAACAGCCCTGCAGTTGTAACAGCACTAACATCAGTTGATTTACTTGAAGATAAAGTAAACTCTGAAGTTATTGAGCTTGGTGAGGAGCATGCAATTATTGTTCGTATTAACGAGCATAAAGCTGCTGCTACTAAACCGCTGGATGAAGTAAGCGAGCAAATTAAAGCGCGTTTAGTTAATGAAAAATCATCAGAGCTTGCTAAAGAAAAAGCGCGTAGCTTATTTGCAGAAGTACAAGCAGGTAAGAGCTTAAATGATGTAGCAAACGAGCAAAGCTTGACGGTTCGTCAAGAAGCGCAGTTAACACGTCAAAGCTACACTGTTTCACCGGCTATTGTGACTCAAGCATTTAAAATGGCTCACCCAGCAGATTCTGCGGTAGTTGAGCTTGTTAATTTAAATAATGGTGATGCAGCAATTGTTGCGCTTAAGTCGGTAACAGATGCACAAGTTGCAGCTAATATTGACCCTCAAGCAAAACAAAGCATTACTATGGCGCAAGCTAATAAAAACTACATGGTATTTATTGAAGCGCTTAAAGCCAATGCTGAACTTAACTTACCAACGGCTACACAAACTGTTGAATAATTAATTTTAGCTCATAAAGAAAGGCGCTTTTAAAGCGCCTTTTTTATTGTCTTAAATAAAGTTGGTATTAATTACCTCTGGCAATAAACTCAATCCGATTGCCGCTAGGCTCTCTTATCATCATATGTTGGGTTGGACCTTTACCTAAGTTTTCTGGTGCAAACTCTATGATAATATTATTTTGCATTTTTAAGTGTGTATGTAGCTCGCTTAACTTTTTGATACTTTCAACACTGAGTGCTAAATGGTGTAAGCCCACATTTTCTGCTCGATTAAACTCCACACGTTTTTCATCATTTTTTACGCGCCATAATGTAATGGTTATTTTATTGTTTGATAAAAAATAAGCGGGATAGGCAGGGTCATTTCCTAGCGTTTTAAAACCAAGTACATCAGTAAAAAATGCTTTGGATGCATTTAAGTTTGATACGGTTAAACCTAAATGATCAATGCCACCAACCCAACTTTTAGGGGCAGAGTTTTCGTCAGCTATTGAAGTTGTTGATAGCAGCAATAACGCTAATGATGAAATGCCTGTGAGTAATGTTTTTTTTAGCATAGATCCTCTTTATGGTTTTAGTTGTTAAATTGCGCATTTAACAAAGACCTTCATAAACGAGGTTACATTGCAAAGAAGTCGAGTTTGGTGATTAGAAAGCTGCTTTTAGCAGCTCAGTAATCGCTGCGTTACTTTTGATTGGGGGTTTTGAAAAACATCTTCAGTAGGGCCGTATTCAACCACTTCGCCTTTGTCGAGTACAACCACATAATCACTGATGTGGCGCACTAGGCTTAAATGGTGGGTGATCATCACATACGTAAGGCCAGTGTCGCGCTGTAGCTTAAGTAATAAATTCACTATTTGCGCACGTATAGAAGGGTCTAAAGACGAAACAGCTTCGTCGAGCACAATCACCTTAGGATCTAAAATTAATGCACGAGAAAACGCCACACGCTGTAGTTGCCCCACACTAAACATATGCGGGTAGTAGTGTTTATGATCGATTAATAAACCCACTTTTGAAAGCGTTGCATCAATCTTTTCAGCTCGTTCGCTGGCATCAAGCTCTGTATTATATTGCAGGCAATCATCAAGCATTTCACCTATGGTTAGCCCTGGGTTGAGCGATGCAGCTGAGTCTTGAAAAATCATACGAATATCCCGACATTGATTATCGCGTACGCCATTATCTTCAATAATATTATTTTCGAGTAAAATTTGCCCGCTATCAGCAGTATCAGCTCCTGAAAGTAGTTTTGCTAATGTACTTTTACCTGCACCTGTTTCACCAATTATGGCAATACTTTCGCCTTTACCAACACAAAACGAAATATTTTTAAGTACTTCAAACTTTTTACGTGAAAAAAGCCCCGCTCGCACATTGAATGTTTTTGATAGTGCTTGTACTTTTAGCAGCGGCTGCATTATTTCATGTCCTTAATTAACGGAAAGTGGCACGCATAACTATGACCATGATGCTTAGTAAGGGCTGGCGTTACCACGCAGGCTTTTTGTGCTTGCGGGCAACGCGGCCCGAGGCGACAGCCAATAGGTAAATGTTGCAGAGTAGGGATAGTCCCTTTAAGTGCATAAAAAGGTTCTTTATGCGCTAAACCTTGTTCGTAGTCTGGCAAGCTTTTTAATAATGCTTGAGTGTAAGGATGGCGAGGCTGTTTAAATATTTCATGGGTTGGGCCTGCTTCAACCATTTGCCCGCAATATAAAACATGAATGCCATGCGACCAATGTGCAATCTCTTCAAGCTCATGAGAGATCATTAAAATAGACATATTTTTAAGTTGGTTTAAGCTTTTTAATAACCTAAATACTTGTGCGCGAGTTGTGCTCTCAAGCGCTGTAGTTGGCTCATCAGCTATCAATAGCTTTGGAGTGCGGGCAATGGCCATTGCAATCATTACTTTTTGGCATACGCCTTCTGAGAGCTCGTGAGGGTAGCTACTTAGTACCGCTTCGTGGTTTTTAATACCCACTTTATGAATAAGCGCTTTTACTCTGTCTTTTCTCTCGCGGTTGCGTTTTAAAAAGAAACCTTTAGTTGCGACCTCTGGGAGTGTTTCAGCAATTTGATCAAATATTTTAGCGGTCGGATCAAGACAGCGACTTGGATCTTGATAAATCATCGCTATATCTTGGCTTACTATCTTACGGCGTTTTTCTGGGCTTAAACGCATTAAGTCTACGCCGCGCCAATGAATACGGTCGGCCGTAATATCCCAGCGTTCGTTTAATACACCAATAATCGCTTTTGCTATTAGGCTTTTACCAGAGCCCGATTCGCCCACAAGCGCATGTACTTCGCCTTCTTTTAAGCTAAAGCTCACTCTGTCTACGGCTCTAATTACAGTTTCAGAGGTACGTAGTTCAATTGTTAAGTTACGAACATCAAGTAATTGCATTTAATCTGCCTTACGTGCTTTAAGCACTTGTCGCAGGCCATCACCTACTAAATTGGTAGATAATACGGCTAAAAATAACAGTACACCAGGTAGCGCTACAGTCCAAGGTGCTAAATAAATAAGGCCTAAGTTTTCGGCTAATATTGCGCCCCATTCGGTTGTGGGAGGCTGTGCACCTAGCTTTAAAAAGCCAAGGGCAGAAATATCCAATATTGCGGTAGAAAGAGCCATAGTGAAAATAACCACAATATGCTCATAAATATTAGGGAAAATACCACGCGATATAATATGCCAATTAGACGCACCATCGAGCCTAAACGCAGTAATGTAATCTTTACTTAATTCATCAACAATCAGGTTACGCACTGAGTGAATAAATTGCGGCAGTAACGCTAAAATAATTGCCCATACGGTATTCATTAAACCCGGGCCGAGTATAGCGATTATTATTATTGCTAATAACAAAGAAGGAATAGAAAGGGTTATATCAAGTAAGTGATTTAAAAAGCTTGAACGAAGTCCTTTGCTAATTCCTGCAAAAGTACCCACTAATACACCAAAAATGGTTGTGATCAGGGCGGCTACAACAGAAAGCCCAAATGTATACGTAGCACCATTCATTAAGCGCGAGAGTACATCGCGACCTAAATCATCGGTGCCTAAAATAAAGCGTACATCGCCCATTTCTCGCCACGATGGTGGAATAAGTAGTGCATCACTATGCTGTTGGTTTACACCATAAGGGGCTAAAAAAGGAGCGGTGGCGGCCAATAATGCAAACGCCATAAATATCCATAAACCAACCAAAGCAGGGTGGTTATTTTTAAACTTTCGCCAAAATCGCGCAAGTGGCGATTTATTCGACTCTTCAGAAAATAAATTAAACTTTGCCATGGGCCTGATTCCGCGAGAGTGGATCGAATAAAGTGTAAGTAAGTTCAGCTGTAATAGAGGCTAAAATAACAAATAAAGACACTGCCATTAATCCGCCTTGAATTGCTGGAAAGTCACGTTGATAAATACTATCGATTAACCATCGGCCAATACCCGGCCACGAAAAAATAACTTCGGTAATCATCGCAAGCGTTATTAGCGTACTAAATTGCAAACCAATTTGCTTAATTACCGGCAGTAATGCATTACGTAGTGCATGGTGCATGATAAGTTGGCGGCGATTAAGGCCTTTTGCCCTAGCTGTTTTAATAAAGTTTTGATCCATTACCTTAAGCATAGACTCGCGAGTAAAGCGCACTAATACAGTGGTCGGATACATGGCCAGTACAATAGTAGGGAGCGTTAAATGGCGTAGCGCATCAATAAAGGCCATTCCTTTATATGGAAAACCAGCCAGTGCAATATCAATTAAAATAAACCCAGTATTTGCGGGTATCTCATAAAGGAGCCCCATTCGGCCTGACATAGGAAACCAGCCAAGCTTTAACGAAAAAACCATTATTAATAACAATGCGAGCCAAAATACAGGCATTGAATAGCCCACCATAGTGGTCGAGTTTATAAGTTTATCGGGCCAACGTTTATGATAGCCAGAGCCTAAAATACCAGTCGGTACACCAACAACAACCGATACTATTAATGCGTACACGCTTAACTCTAAAGTAGCCGGTAGCAAATCAACAATATGGCTAAACACGCTGTTACCAGAGGCAAACGAAAGCCCCCAATCACCTTGGAATATTCGCCCCAGGAAGGCAATGTATTGCATAAAGTAATTGCTGTTATATAAATATTTGTCTTCAAGCTCACTATGCTGTGCAAAGTTACTACTTGGTATGCCACTTAAATTACTTAGCGGATCACCGGGAAATAAATACGCCAGTGAAAACGTAAATACGCTGAGCATCAGTATCATAAAAAAGAACAAACCAAGGCGGCGCAAAATATAATCTAAGATCATTATTTTTTCCTCGCATTAGCAAGCGAAATAGCGCCAAATGGGCCAAGTGTTATGCCTTCCACATCGGCACTACTCGCTTGAAAGCGCAGGCCATGAGCAATAGGTAATAACGGCAGCTCTTGAATAATTAAGCTTTGTGCGTCTTCATAGTATTTTTTACGTTTGTTTAAATCAGTCGTATCGAGTGCTTGAGTAAGCAATAAATCAAATTGAGGATTACACCAGTTTGCTGGATTTTTACCACTAAAAGTAGCGGTACAGCTCAACAGTGGGCTAAAAAAGTTATCAGGATCGGGTGTATCTGCGGCCCAACCAAGTAATACACTGTCGTGCCTGTGCTCGCCAATACGTTGAATAAACGTATTCCACTCATACTCTACAATGCTTACATTAACGCCCACTTTGCGTAAATCACTTTGCATAAGCTCAGCCATTTTACGTGCGTTGGGGTTATAAATACGACTCACAGGCATAGCCCATATTGTCATATCAAAGCCATCAGGCAAGCCTGCTTCAATTAGTAACTTTTTAGCGAGTTCTGGATCAAATGTAGGTATATCTTCTTGCGGCTCAAACGCCCAAGAGGTTGGCGGTAAAATAGATTGTGCGCGAGTACCGTTACCGTAATAAACCGCTTGCATTATTTTATCTACATCTATTGCATGCGCGAGTGCTTGACGTACGCGCAAGTCGTCGAAAGGGGCACGTTCTGTATTAAATGCCCAATACCCTATGTTTAAATTTGTTTCTTTTTCAATATTTATATCATCACGTTGCGCTAAAATACTCAATTGCGCACTACTTGGATGAGCCGTTACATCGCACTCTTTTGTCAGCATTTTTGCTATGCGCGTAGTGCCGTTAGGCGTTATATCGTAAACTAATTGTTCAAGGACAACGTCGTGCTTCCAATAAAGTGGATTACGGTAAAAGCGTACAAGGTGATCTCGACGGTATTCTTTATAAATATACGGGCCGGTGCCAATAGGATACTGATCAAACAAGTTTTCTTGCTTGTTTTTCTTAAGTTCCATGGCGTATTCTTCTGAAAGTACCACAGCAAAGTCGGTAGCCATATTAGCTAAAAAGCTACTTTCAGGATTAAATAACTCAAAGCGCACTTGGTAGTCAGACACGCGCACAATTTTACGAATGAGTTGATCAATCCCCACACTTTGAAAATACGGGTAATTGGCATCGCCCACAAAGTGGTATGGATTGTATACATCGAATAATCGGCTAAAGGTGAATATAACGTCGTCGGCGTTAAAATCACGCGACGGCGTAAAATAAGAAGTTGTATGAAACTTTACATCTTTACGCAAGGTAAAGGTAACCGATTTACCATCTTTACTAATTTTCCAATCGGTTGCTAATTCACTTTGAAACTCTGCCGTAACAGGGTCAATGCTAATTAAACGGTCATATAATTGGTTAGCAATTATATCAATAGTTGAACCGGTGGTCGTTACTTGCGGATTAAACGACACAGGGTTAGCTTCAGCGCAATAAACTAAGCCTTGGTTTTTTTCTTCTATGATTTCTTCTTTGCTATCAAGGCAACCAACTAAAGTGGTGGTAAGCAAAACAAGTAATAATTTATGCACCCGCATAACCTCTGACTATTGTTGATCCAACAAGTTGTATTTTTTAAGATAACCACGTAATTGATGATACGTTAAACCAAGTACTTCTGCAGTTTTCTTTTGATTAAATTGGCTATGTTCGAGTGCTTTATTAATCATGTTTATTTCAAAGTCGTTTGAGCGCTCTTTTAAGCTACATGGAAATTGAATATCAACGGCTATATTACTGCTTGCTTGAGCAATCGGTGGCGCAACAGCAATAGGCTCTGCATTAACAGTTTGAGCAGCTATAGGTGCTTTTATGCGCGCTTTTGGTCTAAATGGGCTATCGAATGGGTCTAAAATAATCTGGTGAACGGGGATATGTTCACTACCGTGGCGATACAAACTGCGTTCAACCACATTTTTAAGTTCACGAATATTACCAGGCCAATCATAACTAAGCAGTGTTTCTGTTGCGCTTCGAGTAAAACCGCTAAACAGTTCCCACTCTAAATCGCGTGCCATATTCATCGCAAACTGCTCAGCAAGAAGCATAATATCGTCTTGACGTTCTCGCAGTGGTGGCAGGGTAATTACATCAAAGGCTAAACGGTCGAGTAAGTCACTTCTAAATTCACCTTGCTCAGCTAAATAAGGGAGGTCTTCGTTTGTCGCACACACTAAGCGTGTATCTACTTTTACAGTTTGTTTGCCGCCAACACGTTCAAACTCACCGTATTCTATAACGCGTAGCAGTTTTTCTTGTACCATAGCTGAGGTATTAGCTAATTCATCTAAAAACAGTGTGCCACTGTTAGCGCGTTCAAAACGACCTTCGTGACGTTTACTTGCCCCCGTAAAAGCACCGCTTTCGTGGCCAAATAACTCACTTTCGAGTAAGTTTTCGTTAAGCGCTGCACAGTTAAGTTTTACGTAGTTTTGATCCCAACGTTTTGATAAAAAGTGTAAGCGTGCTGCTATTAACTCTTTACCTGTGCCGCGTTCACCAATAATAAGTACCGGTTTATCTAGATTAGCCAGTTGCGATACCTGATCGAGTACAGACAGAAAGCTATCTGATTGGCCGAGTAAATTATCCTGTTGGCGATATTGGCTCATATTTCCTAACTCTTGGTCATTTTTACTAACAGTTAGTGTATTTCATAATTAGGGATAACTAAAGAAATTTGTATAATTAGTTTAACGTAATGAAAATAAAGTGTATTTTAACTTTTAAAAAGTTGGCAAGCATATTGATACTAGTTATAGCAGACTAACTACGTTTTAATTACAGAGGTAAATGTTATGGGAATTTTTTCACGTTTTGCAGATATTGTTAATTCTAATATCAACGCCATTTTAGATAAAGCAGAAGACCCAGAAAAAATGGTTCGTCTGATTATTCAAGAAATGGAAGATACGCTTGTTGAAGTACGCTCTACATCAGCTAAAACACTGGCTGAGAAAAAAGAAATTGTACGCCGCTTAGATACACTTAAAGCGCAGGTAAGTGATTGGCAGGATAAAGCCGAACTGGCTTTAAGTAAAGACCGCGACGATTTAGCGCGTTCAGCCTTACTTGAAAAGCAAAAGTCGGCAGATGCCGTTGCTTCAGTCACTAGTGAACTTGAACATGTAGAGTCTCATATCGAGAAACTACAACAAGAAGTAACGACGCTACAAGAAAAACTAGCAGATGCGAAATCTCGTCAAAAGGCAATTATACTTCGCCAGCGTTCGGCTGAGTCGCGCCTTGAAGTGAAAAAGACGCTTGATAGCTCTAAAGTAGAAGACGCACTTAATCGCTTTGAACGTTACGAAACTAAAATTGATGGACTAGAATCTCAAATTGAGTCTTACGATTTAGGTAAAAAGACGTTAGCGGACGAAATTGCTAATCTACAAAAAAATGAAAAGATAGATGATGAGCTAGCCGAACTTAAAAAGAAGCTAGCTGATAAATAACTTATAAAGGGGTACTTAAAGTGCCCCACTGCTTAAAAACATCAAAACGGATTGTCAGGAGAGGATTATGTTTGATTCAGAGGTAATAATTGTTCCATTTGTTATGTTTATGATTTTTGTTGCCCCGCTGTGGTTAATTTTACACTACCGTAGCAAAAAACAAGTAAGCCAAGGTTTAAGTGAACACGAACATCGCCAGTTACTTGAGCTTGCACATAAAGCCGAAAAAATGGCAGACAGAGTTGAAACACTTGAAGCATTGCTTGATCAAGAGTCACCACAATGGAGACGCAAAGTATGAGTGCCAAACGCGAATTATTAAGAGACCCACAACGCGGTAAAATAGCTGGAGTATGTGCGGGATTAAGTGACTACTTTAATATGGAGTTATGGTTAGTTCGCATTATATTTGTTAGTGCGGTACTGCTAACGGGTGGCCCATTATTTGTGGTAGCGTATATTGCAGCCTGGTTTATTTTAGATAAAAAAGAGCCCGCAACAGCGCAAACAAAAAGCTCAACTAAAACTGACGATCCGCTAGAAGTAAAATTTAAAGTATGGCAAAAGGGCGAGCCACCGCGCCGCGCATTGCAAGATTTAAAAGAGCGTTTAACGCGTGTAGATACTCGCCTTCAAGATATGGAGCGCCATGTAACTTCAAGCGAGTTTACGGTGAGCCGTGAAATTAACAAACTTTAAAGGATTTAATAGCACCTTATTTGCAACGTGATAAATTACGGCAAATTAGGTGCAAGACACTTTATGAGCCAATCATTTGCAAAAAAGACCTTTAAAAGCATTAAAGGCAAAGCACAAAAAGCCCTTCATCGCAGTTTAGACCAACACGTAAAACTAGCCGTAACTGGCCTAAGTGGTAGTGGTAAAACAGCCTTTATTACCGCGCTTGTTAAGCACTTAACAACCCAAGCGGACGATAGAAACTTACCTTTTTTTGATGTAATGCGCGAGCACCGCCATGTTGCCACTAAAGTTGTACCGCAAGAGGCGTTAAAAGTCCCTACATTTAATTATACGCGCGCGCTAAATTCATTATTACCTAGCGATGGGATGCCCACATGGCCTGCATCAACCGAGCGTATTAATACACTACGCTTGGCAATCAAGTATCAAAGTAATGCGGGGCTGCGTGGCCACTTTTCGCCGCAATCAACACTTTATTTAGATATTATTGACTACCCAGGTGAATGGCTCCTTGATTTACCTATGCTTGAGCAAAGCTATTCTCAATGGTGCGAGCAGCAATATCCGTTATTAACTCAGCCTTCGCGTGTAAATACATCAAGTGATTTTCTAGCAGCCGTTGAGCAACTTGATTTAAATGCACCTGTAGATGAAAACGCACTGGCTCATATTGCTCAGCTTTATCAAAGCATGTTAGTAGGGCTTAAAAAAGACACCAAACTTGCCATGCTACAACCAGGGCGTATGCTTATGCCTGGCGACTTACAAGGCGCGCCATTGTTATTGTTTTTTCCAGTGTCGGGTGAAATAAATAGTGACGATGTCGTTGCGGGTTCTAATTTAGCGCATTTAATTAAGCGCTTTAACGCCTATATAAAAGAAGTTGTAAAACCATTTTATAATGAGCATTTTAGGCACTTTGATCGCCAAATCGTACTTGTAGATGTACTTAGTGCGCTAAACGAAGGGCACGAAACACTCCAAGAGCAAAGCAGTGTAATAAACCAATTACTCGCACACTTTAACTATGGTGAATCGGGCTTTTTTAAACGTTTATTTAAGCCCAACATAGACAAAATATTATTTGCAGCTAATAAGTCAGATCATATAAGTGCTAAGCACCATAAAGATTTAGCACTGCTACTTGATTCGCTCGTGCATGAGCAAAGCAATCATTTAAAGTTTGATGGTGTAAAAATAGAAACCATGGCTATGTCGTCAATTACAGCAACGCAGCCGCGCCAAATTGCCGACAAAGGCCAAACGCTTGACTGCATTTACGGTAAACCATTACACGAGCCTGATTGGCTTACGTATTTACCGCCGCAACCTCCCTCGCGGATGCTTAATAAAAGTGAGTGGCCAGCACAGGGATTTGAGTTTTTATCGTTTTCTCCAATACCGAGCCCCGATAAACAACTAAAACATATTCGATTAGATCATGTCATGCAGTACCTGCTAGGAGACAAATTAACATGAGTGAGTCAAACCAAACATTTCAAGCAGGGCGTCGCATAGATACGCAAAGCATTGAGCAAAACGAACCCGTTTTAGCACCTGCAAAAATTATTCAGCACGGGCAAAGTGATTACGAAGAGCTTGAAGACGAAGCACTTGAGCCCGAAATAGATCTGGAACCGGTGTACAAAAAGTCAAAGTGGCAAACACTTAAAGGTGTTTTTGCTATTAGTTTTATAGTACTGGTGCTTTTAGAGTTTGCATACTCGTTAGTATTTGCTTTCGAGCAGTCAATTATTTTAGGCAGTGTTTATTTAACTGCGGTTGTAAGTGGCGTGCTGCTAATAGGGCGTTTGTTGTGGCGAGAGTACCGAATGCTGCGCAGCTTAAAGCGTAACCAGTTGCACCGAGTTGAAGCCGACAGGCTTTTAAATAGTGAGCAAGTAGGTGGTGCATTACCTTGGCTCGAAAAGCTCAATAAACACCAGCAACTTGATAATTTTGAAACCTTCAAAAACCAAGTAGCAACGCATCACAGCGACAAAGAAATAATGACGCTGTATGCCAATAGTCTATTAATAACTCAAGATACCAAAGCCAAAAAGCTTATAAATCGTTTTGCGACTGAATCCGCACTGCTAGTTGCCCTAAGCCCACTTGCGCTGGTGGATATGATGGCCGTGCTTTGGCGCGGTACTAAGTTAATAGAACAAATTGGTAAAATTTATGGCATTGGTTTTGGCTACGCGAGCCGTATAAAGTTATACCGCATGCTAATAAGGCAAGTAATGTTTGTAGGCAGTGCTGAGCTTGTCTCTGACCTTGCTGCAACTGCATTAAGTGCTGAGCTTTTAGGTAAGCTTTCTGGACGGGCGGCGCAGGGAGTCAGCGCCGGTATTTTTACAGCGCGTATTGGTTACAAAGCAATGGAGCTTAGTCGCCCATTACCACGGCTTGAAAACAAACGCAGTTTACTAAAAGGTACTGTGCAAAGCATCGCAGGTAAAATTATGAGCCGTAAAAAGGCGGAGTCAACACAATAAAAAAGTGGCAATATTTGTGTACAAATGTGCGCTGCACGGTTTTTACACAAATAGCCATCTGAGCATCCGGCATGCTTGCTGTTTGTAAGCGTATACGTTTTGATTGTTGACTCGCTAAAACATAATAATCAAAAAATGAGCCTACAATGAGCAAGCATCATATAAACACCCAGTGTATTCACGGACCACAAAAAGCAAACGACCCGCACGGCGCACTCACTTCTCCTTTGTATCAAACCTCTACCTTTCATTTTGAAAATGCCGCACAAGGTGCTGCGCGTTTTGCAGGCGACGAACCTGGCTATATTTATACGCGCTTAGGAAACCCTACAACCACAGAGCTTGAACAAAAAGTTGCTCAACTAGAGAGCTGTGAAGCAGCTGCTGCAACCGCAACAGGTATGGGGGCTGTATCTGCCTCAGTACTGAGCTTTTTATCGCAGGGAGATCACCTTGTTGCCTCAAGTGCTTTGTATGGTTGTACCTTTGCGTTTTTCTCGCATATGTTGCCGCGCTGGGGAATCGAAGTCACTTTTGTTGATATGACCAACGAGGACGAACTACGCGCTGCTATCAAACCTAATTCAAAAATGATATTTGTAGAAACGCCAATCAACCCCACTATGGCGGTTATTGATTTGGCACTTATTGGCACAGTTGCTAAAGAGCACAATTTAATTAGTGTGGTCGATAACACCTTTTTAACGCCGCTACTGCAATCGCCTAAAAAATACGGTATCGACATTATAATGCACAGTGCGACCAAGTACTTAAATGGTCACGGAGACGTGGTCGCTGGTATTGTATGTGGATCGCTTGAGCACATAACACACATTAAAATGACCGTATTAAAAGACATTGGTGCAACCATAAGCCCGCACGATGCATGGCTAATTAATCGAGGCCTAAAAACACTCGCCATTAGAATAGAACGCCATTGTCAGAGTGCACAAACAATAGCGCAATATCTAGAAGCGCACCCACAAGTAAGTACCGTATATTACCCAGGGCTTAAATCGCACCCAGGTCATAAGTTTATTGGTAATCAAATGAAAGCCGCTGGTGGTGTTATTGCATTTGAAATAAAAGGCACGCTACAAGATGGCGCACAATTTATTGATAGTATGAAACTTTGTACACTTGCAGTAAGCCTCGGCGACGCTGAAACACTGATTCAGCATCCTGCATCTATGACTCACTCGCCTTATACGCCAGAGGAGCGAGCCGCTGCTGGAATAAGTGATGGGCTGATCAGACTCTCGGTTGGGCTTGAAGATGTTAACGACATTATTAGTGATTTAGACCAAGCTTTTACTGAAATTGGTTGGGTGTAATTAATTATGTACACATAAAAATAAGCCGCAGGCCTTTATTTAAAGGTCTGTACTTTTAATGTGCCACAGGTGTAATTTTAGCTTTACAATTCAAGTGATCGCGACAAATACTGATGTTAGCCTATCTATTAAACTTTTCTTCACTTTTGCATAGTATGGGGTCATTCGATATTCAATAGGTTTGAGTATCACACTGACACCGATTTAGGGCTCACACCCAAGAAGGTACTTATGGCTAAAGCAAGTAAATACACATCCAAAACACCAGACGAAAATGGTGTTATACACTGGAGTGATGAAGAAAATAAAATTTGGTCTGAGCTTGTAGCACGTCAACTTAAATGCATTAAAGGCAAAGCCTGCAACGAGTACATGGAAGGTTTAAAAGTAATTAACCTGCCACACGATCGCATTCCGCAATTAAGCGAACTAAACGAAGTGTTACTAGCCACTACCGGTTGGCAAGTCGCGCCAGTACCTGCGCTTATCGACTTTGATGAGTTTTTTAGATTACTGGCAAACAAGCAGTTTCCGGTAGCTACATTTATTCGTAGCCGCGAAGAATTTGACTACCTACAAGAGCCAGATATTTTTCATGAAATATTTGGCCATTGCGCCATGCTAACTAACCCTGACTTTGCCGAGTTTACGCACAAGTACGGGCAATTAGGTTACGCAGCGCAGAAAAAGGACCGTGTATACCTTGCGCGTATATACTGGTTTACAGTTGAATTTGGTTTAATGCAAACCGAAGACGGCCTGCGTATTTACGGCGGCGGTATTTTATCAAGCCCAGGTGAAACTCAGTACGTATACTCAAACACGCCAGAAATCAGCCCAATGAATGTGCTTGATGTACTGCGTACGCCGTACCGTATTGATATTATGCAGCCACAGTACTACACCATAAATTCGATTCATGATCTGTTTGATATATCGCAAATGGATATTATGACTTTGGTTGAGCGAGCTAAAGAGCTTGGTTTGCACGACCCAAAATTTCCACCAAAAGAAAAATTAGCCAGTTAAACATTAATGCTAAAAAAGCTAAAAGTAAGGATTTAGAATGTCTTCATTAAGTGCACAAAAATGCGAAGCCTGTCATGTAGATGCGCCAAAAGTATCTGACGAAGAGTTAGCGCAATTAACTACTAAAATTCCAGACTGGGTACCAGAAGTACGCGACGGTATTATGCAGCTTGAGCGTGTTTATAAATTTAAAAACTTTAAACAGGCTATCGCGTTTACTAACAAAGTAGGCGACATGGCAGAAGACGAAGGCCATCACCCAGGTTTATTAACCGAGTGGGGCAAAGTAACGGTTACATGGTGGAGCCATTCAATTAAAGGCCTACACAAAAACGATTTTATTTGCGCAGCTAAAACAGACGACGTATTTAACGCGCTGTAGTTAAAAATTAATTGAGCGAACTAAAAAGGCACTTTTCAGTGTCTTTTTTATTGCAATAATTGTGTATTAAATACGATGCTTATTTAAGGTTTATCGCTATTTAACATGTCATCGTGTTCGGCCATATCCCAAGGTAGTTCACCTGGGCTGTTACCTAAAAAGTGTAAGTAATTCTCAAATTGATCAAGAATATCCTTCACAATATCATCTTCACTGTAACCATACACATCGTAAGATTGCCCACCACGGCGTAAGAAAACATCAGCCTTGTAATACATTTCGATGTTATCAATCTCAGGTTTCAGCTCAGAATAGGCAAAGCTTGGCATAGGGTGTTCGGTTAGACGAATGTCATACACAAAATCAACATGCTCATGGCGTAGCACAGTTAAATGAGCACGGCCTAAGTCGGTATCAAAATCAACCTCTGCATGCCATTGTCGCGCTTTTAATTCAGCCTGAACGGCTTGCATTGCTTGTACTACTACACTACTAATGAAGGTGTGTACTTTTTCTTTATTGGGGTAATTAACCATGGCGGCTAAACGGCGCTTCCAATGAGATAAGTTAATATTACGGCCATTAAGCGCATGTGCTTGTAAACTAGTATCGCGATGGCCTTCAATGGTGAGTGCTCGCCAAAGCCCAGCGGTTGCAATAAGCATAATAATCGCAAAGGGTAAGGCACTGGCTATAGTCATAGTTTGTAGCGCACTTAACCCACCTGCCACTAATAAAACAGCAGCCACCGCGCCCTCTAGCACAGCCCAAAACACGCGTTGCCATGCGGGTGTATTAATATTACCTCCAGAGGCGAGAGAATCAATAACTAATGATCCTGAGTCAGACGAAGTAACAAAAAAGGTAATGATTAGAATAACGGTAAGTAGCGAAATAATAAATGATAACGGTAACACCTCAAATAACTGAAACAATGCAACAGCTTGGTTTGCTTGAACATCAGTAATTAAAGTATTGAACCCTTCATTCATTATTAGATTTAACGCGGTATCACCAAACACAGAAAACCATAAAAAGGTAAAAATAGTCGGGACTAGCATCACGCCAACAACAAATTGCCTGATGGTTCTGCCGCGGCTAATTTTAGCGATAAACATGCCAACAAAGGGTGCCCAAGCAATAGTCCAGCCAAATATAAATAGGGTCCAGTTACCAATCCAATCACTACGGCTGTACGCCTGTAAATTAAAAGTACGCTCAACAATACCGCTAAGGTAGCTGCCGGTATTTTGTAAAAACGATTCAAGAATATGAATAGTAGGGCCAATAAAAAATACAAAGGCCATTAACGACACTGCAAGAGTCATGTTTACAATAGATAAGCGCTTTACACCTTTATCCATCCCAGCCACTACTGAGAGAGTAGCTGCTGCGGTAATAATGGCAATAGCAGTAATTTGTACTGTGGTATTAATAGGGATACTTGGCCACAAATAATGCAGCCCAGCATTAATTTGGGTAACGGAAAGTCCTAACGTTGTGGCAATGCCAAATAACGTGCCTAATATGGCAAACACATCAACAGTGTGACCAATAGGACCATATATTTTATCACCAATAAGTGGATACAACGCTGAGCGAATCGACAGTGGGAGGCCATGACGAAATGCAAAATACGCAAGGACTAAACCGACAATCCCATAGATTGCCCATATGTGAAAACCCCAATGAAAAAATGCAATTTGCATAGCTTGCTTGGCAGCGTCGACGGTTTCTGCTGCGCCTGCGGGCGGAGATGCATAATGGAGCACGGGCTCTGCTACACCAAAATAAAGTAATGCGACTCCGTAACCGGCCGAAAATAGCATAGCAAACCATTCAGCGAAACTGTATTGCGGCTGCGCATGATCAGGGCCCAGCTTGATATTTCCCCAGCTGGAGGCTGCTACACAAACAATGAAAACTAAGAAAATAGCGACTGATAACATATAAAACCAACCAAAGGTTTCTGTTATCCACTTGAGGGTAACGCTGAATACTTGCCCTGCGAGTTCAGGGTTGCTAATTGTACCAATTACCAAGAGCAGAATAATAACCACTGCAGGTAAAAATACCGGTAGCAAAATAGTTGAGCGTAAAGCAGTTTTTGTCATATTAATCCTTAATATTAATTGCTAACTTTCAATTATGCTTTACTACCTTATTATATCTTGGGTGTGTTGGCTAATTCAGTCTCTTGTTTAAGATTATCAAATTTTATTGTTGCCACTTATCAAGGTTAAACTAAAGATTAACATTACTTGGGATTTTAAATATGGAATATGTTTATCATTACACTTCTGCAGATGGTTTAAAGGGAATTTTAGAGAGCAAAAGTTTATGGGCTACTAACGCAGAGTATCTAAATGATTTTAGAGAAATAAAGCAAGGTATTGATAGAATAAAATCACTCAGAGGGAGTTTGTCTGAGTTTTCACAAATCAAACTCGAAGAAATTTATGCCAAACACAAAAATATACCTTTAGATGTTACCCAAAAAGAAATGCGAAGTAAGGACGTGCATCTCGCAAATCATTTTTTAAATTTTCTATGGAATATAATTGATAATAATACCATTGATGAAATTTATACCACTTCATTTACAACTAAGCGTGATAGCCTAAACCACTGGCTAACTTACGGGTCAGAGCAAACTTCATATTGCATAAAGTTTAATAAAGAAAAGCTATTTGATGATGAGTACTTTAGGCAAAGAAAACTTTTGAGTGGCTATGATGATGTTGATTACCAATCAACTGAGGAAATGCTTCATTCTTTAATTGAAGAACACTATCTGCCTGAGGTTTTAAGTTATGTGTTAGATCCAAATTTAAATGGAAATGACCTAAATGAAAAATGTGCTATTGCTGCAATTGAAATTTTTAATGAAGCGATTTTTAAGATTGCTAGCATAAAAGATCAAGCGTTCGAATATGAAGAAGAGTATCGTTTTACTCTTTTTTACCCTGGTTTAGTCTCATTAAATGAAAATACTGAAAAGGGTTATTTTGATTTTATAGACTCCTCTAATATTGATTTTATAGAGCTTGAAAATGGAGTGAAAGAGTTTTTTCCTTTATGCTACAGAACCCTAAAGTCTGGCATTATAGCCCCATATAGAGCGATACCTTTTCCTAAAAATTCAATTGATGAAATTATAATAGGACCATCAGAAAATAATGAGTTAGCTGTTAAAGGCTTAAAGTCTTTTTTGAGTTCATTGAATTTTAATGTAGAGGTGTCCAGGACTCAAACTTCATTTAGAAGAATTTAAAAAGCTCTAAACCCAAAGGGCTTAGAGCTTTCTATATACAATTAAAGTTTAGCTAAAACACTTAACTTCAACGTATCGTTGGGTTTCGTTTCACTCAACCCAATCGACTATTACTCATCAATTGAGCGTAGTAGGGCGTTTATACCTACTTTTTCACGTGTTTGCTTATCTACTTTTTTCACGATGATTGCAGCATAAAGGCTGTGAGTGCCATCTTTTGACGGTAGTGCACCTGGTACAACTACTGCGCCTGCTGGTACGCGGCCGTAGTGAATTTCACCAGTTTCGCGGTCATAAATACGGGTGCTTTGGCTGATGTAAACGCCCATTGAAATTACCGCGCCTTCTTCAACAATTACGCCTTCAACAATTTCCGAACGTGCGCCAATAAAGCAGTTGTCTTCAATGATGGTTGGGTTAGCTTGTAGAGGCTCTAAAACACCGCCTATGCCTACGCCACCTGATAAATGTACGTTCTTACCAATTTGTGCACACGAGCCTACAGTCGCCCATGTATCAACCATGGTGCCGTCGTCAACGTATGCGCCAATATTTACATACGATGGCATAAGTACAACGTTTTTACCTACAAAGCTGCCTTTACGTGCTACCGCATTTGGTACTACGCGCATACCGCCTTGTTGAAATTGCTCTGGCGTGTAGTCGCTAAATTTAAGCGGTACTTTGTCGTAAAACTGGTTTACGCCGTCGTTCATTGGTTGGTTGTCGCGAATACGAAACGACAGTAACACTGCTTTTTTAAGCCACTGGTGTACAACCCATTCACCTGATATTTTTTCAGCAACGCGTGCTGCGCCGCTATCAAGTAAATCAAGTGCGTCGATAATAGCTTGTTTTACGTCGCTTGATACTGTGCTTGGGCTAATGCTATCGCGGTTATCCCATGCGTTTTCGATCATCGTTTTTAAATCTGACATGTGTGTCCTCTATTCTGTTTCGGCGTTGAATTTTTTACGTAATGCCTGATGAATTTTTGCTTGCTCTTCATCAGTCAGCGCTTGGTATTCGTTATTTGATACAACAAAGAAATCCTCGGCACGTTCACCTACCGTTGTAATACGGGCAGCGTGAATGTGTAGTAAATGCGCTTGGAAAACTTCGGCTATTTTGGTTAGTAAACCTTGTATATCGACGGCTTGAATTTCTATTAAGCTGCGGTCTTTGCGTGCATGTGGGCGCAACACAATTTTAGGTTTAATATTGAAATCTTTAAAACGTTGAGAGCGGCTCTTTTTAAAGCGAATCTTTTTACGCGGATCGCTCAGTGCTTGCTCAAGCCCGCGTTTAATTGATTGCGCTCGACCACTTGCAATAGGGTCACCACTTACTTCAAGTATTACAAAGCTAAACAAGACGTAACCGTCTTTAGTGGTTAGTACTTGCGCATGTTGTATTTGTGCTTTTTTAGAGCCAATTACACTTACTAATCGGGCAAACAGTGGGCCAGAGTAGGGGCTGTATACAAATACTTGTGTGCCACCATGCATAGCTTTGTTAGAGACAATAACACTTGGTTGGCTTAAATCTGTGCTACTTAATAAATGCTCACTTTGCCATGATATTTGCTGTTCACTAAAGGCGGTAAAGTAGTTAGCTTTAAAGCGGCTCCAAATTAAATCAATTTTTTCTTCGGCATAACCCAGATTTATTAAGCGTTGTTTAGCTTGGTGCTTTTTATCGCGAATTTGGTCGCGTTGATCCATTGGGTTTTCGAGCCCTAGGCGCAAAGCGCGCTGCGTGTGTAAGTATAGCTCACGCAGTAGGGTGTTTTTCCAATCGTTCCATAAGTTGTCGTTGGTCGCACGTATGTCGGCAACGGTTAAACAATATAAGTAGTCGAGTTGGCGCTCTGTTTTAACGCGTGTAGCGAAGTCTTTTATTACAGCAGGATCATTAATATCTTTACGCTGTGCGGTAACCGACATAAGTAAATGGTTACTTACAAGCCATGCAACGAGTTTTGCATCCACCGATGAAAAACCATGTAATTTAGCAAATGCTATTGCGTCAACAGCGCCAAGTTCTGAGTGGTCACCACCTCGGCCTTTAGCAATGTCGTGAAATATACCGGCTAAATAAAGTAGCTCTGGTTTGTCCATTCGAGTGACTATTTCACTACAAATAGGAAACTCACTAATGCCTGTTTTATCAAAATATTCGTAAATATTTTTGATTAATTTGTGGGTGTGCTCATCTACGGTGTAAGCGTGAAACAAATCAAACTGCATTTGCCCAAATATATTACGCCACTGCGGTAAGTAGGCGGCAAGCATGCCGTGCTTGTGCATTAACGTAAATGCGCGGCCCATGCCGTTAGGGTGTTTAACAAGGCGTAAAAAGGCTTCACGACAGGCTGCATAATCTTGTAAGTCACCCAATAAACGACGGCGCACTTGGCGAATTGTACGAATAGTACTTGGGTAAATATGCGTTATTGCTGGGTTATCGGCTATGTGCTCAAACAATACAAAGAGTTGGTCGCGTCTAAAAAATACCGACGGATCTTTTACGCGTATTTGATGACCTACTTGCTCAAAGTTTCTGTCGAGTTCTATTGCTACCACAGCACTACTTTCGGGCATTATACTTTGTTCAAAGTATGAAAGTAGCATTTGGTTAAGTTCGCGCACGCGGCTCATTATTCTAAACAAGCGTTTCATCATACGCTCAACAGAAGCTTTGCCGTCGCTACCAAAACCTAAAATTTCGGCGGCTAGCGGTTGATGATCAAACAATAAGCGGTTTTCCGCTCGACCTGCAGCTAAATGCAGTGCAAAGCGAATGTTCCATAGGTTTTCTAGGCACTCAGAAAGCTCTTGAAACTCTTCATGAGTTAAGTATCCATGGCTTATTAACTCTTGCAGGGTTTCGGTTCTAAAGTGCTTTTTTGCCACCCAAATAATGGTTTGTAAGTCGCGCAGACCACCTGGGTTTTCTTTAATGTTTGGCTCAAGATTATACGCGGTGCCGTGGCACTTTCTGTGGCGTAAATTTTGTTCTTGAACTTTGGCAGTAAAAAATTCACCAGAGCGCCATACTGGCGTTTCAAGAATGTGCATTTTGAGTTTTTCAAACTCAATGTGGTTACCAAAAATAAGGCGACTTTCGAGCAAGCTGGTGGCAAAGGTAACGTCTTCACGTTTTTGCTCAATGGCTTGTTCTATCGTACGCACGCTGTGACCAATCTCTAAGTTGAGATCCCATAGCATGGTAACAAACTGGCCTATTTTTTCGCATATTTCTTCGCTTGGCGGTTTAGTTACAAGCAATAAAAAGTCGATGTCGGAGTAGGGGTGTAGCTCGCCACGTCCGTACCCGCCCACAGCTATTAATGCTAAATCAGGTTCGCGTGCTAAGTCGTAAACATGAAAAAGCTTAATGAGTAGGCGGTCAATAAACTCAGCCCGGGCATTAATTAAATTCCCAACCGGTTGTTTAGAAAATTCGTTATGTAACCATTTATAAAAATAGCTAGAACAATCGCGATAATCACTAAGTTGCTCAGCATCGCTAAGCAACTTTTTTACTTTGTTGGGTAATGCCACGTGGGCTGGCTCCTAATTTCTTATTTATTATTAGTGTTCTATGATCCTGTCGATTGTATCATCTGATCGTAGCGTTAAAATTTCAACACCATTTTCAGTCACTAATAATGTGTGTTCCCACTGTGCAGACAAACTACGGTCGCGTGTAACTACTGTCCACTCATCTTTAAGAAGCTTACATTGGCGTTTACCCGCATTAACCATAGGTTCAATAGTTAAACACATACCTGCTTTTAAGGCTTCGCCGGTACCGGCTTTACCGTAATGCATTATTTGTGGTTCTTCATGAAATCCTGCGCCAATACCGTGGCCGCAATACTCACGTACAATTGAGTAATTAAAGCTCTCTGCATATTTTTGAATTGCTTCACCAATATCACCTAAACGCACACCTGGTTTTACCATTTTAATAGCAAGGTATAGGCTTTCTTGTGTTACTTCTGCAAGACGTTTAGCTTGAATATTTGGTGTACCAACGTGGAACATTTTAGATGTATCGCCGTGGTAACCATCTTTAATGACCGTTACGTCAATATTAACGCTGTCACCTTCTTTTAATGCTTTGTCATTTGGAATTCCGTGACAAATAACATGATTAACTGACGTACAAACTGATTTTGGAAAGCCATGATAATTTAACGGAGCAGGGATTGCTTGTTGCACATTAACAATATAATCATGACAAAGTGTATTTAGCTCATCGGTGGTAACACCTGGCACTACATGAGGGCCGATCATTTCAAGTACATCGGCCGCTAAGCGCCCAGCTACGCGCATTTTCTCTATTTCTTCAGGGGTCTTGATAATAGCGCTCATTGAGGCTCCAAAGTTGAGTTTTTAACATTTATCGCCGAACAAATTTTGCACGCGACGTTGAGTATTTAATTTTAATATGGTATAAAGCGCGCCGTCTTTTTACAAATAAATTCTTAAATGATTTTTTGTATTTAAGGCAAACACAATTTTATTTTAACACACACACGTATCGTCACATACACTTGGGTGCATTTGAAGTTTAATTACTTCGGTGTTGGTGCTATGGGATATGTGGAGGCCTAACCCTAAACAACTATAGAGGATCTATAAAATGGCAAACGTTTCAATGCGCGATATGCTTCAAGCTGGTGTTCACTTTGGTCACCAAGCACGTTACTGGAACCCTAAGATGAAGCCTTTCATCTTCGGCACACGTAACCGTGTACATATCATCAACCTTGAGCAAACTGTACCAATGTTCAACGATGCACTTAAGTTTTTATCAAGTGCTGCAGCAAACAAAGGTAAAGTTCTTTTCGTTGGTACTAAGCGCGCAGCAAGCGACGCAGTTAAATCAGCTGCTTTAGAAAGCGACCAGTTCTTCGTAAATCACCGTTGGTTAGGTGGTATGTTGACTAACTGGAAAACTGTACGTCAATCAATCAAGCGTCTTAAAGACCTTGAAGCACAAAGCCAAGACGGAACTTTCGAGAAGTTAACTAAGAAAGAAACGTTAATGCTTAACCGCGAAATGGAAAAGCTTGAAAAGAGCCTTGGTGGTATCAAAAACATGGGCGGTCTTCCAGACGCGCTTTTCGTTATCGATGCTGACCACGAGCACATTGCTATCCGTGAAGCAAACAACCTAGGTATTCCTGTTGTTGCAATCGTTGATACTAACTCTAACCCAGACGGTGTTGATTACATCGTTCCAGGTAATGATGATGCTATCCGTGCTGTAAGCCTTTACACTAGCGCTGTTGCAGCTGCTATTACTGAAGGTCGCGAGAATAACATCGTTGCTCAAGCTGAGAAAGACGATTTCGTTGAAGCTGAGTAATTAGCTGTCATCAAGTCTTCATCTTTTTAAGGTGAAGACTTGCTATTCTTGTCGAGCGGGTAACCCGCTTATCTAACCTGATTTCAGATTTGAGGATTTACTAATGGCTGTAACTACTGCCCTAGTTAAAGAATTACGCGAGCGCACAGGCGCTGGCATGATGGATTGTAAAAAAGCGTTAACTGAGACTGATGGCGACATCGAGTTAGCGATTGAAAACATGCGTAAAAGTGGCGCTGCTAAAGCTGCTAAAAAAGCAGGTAACATTGCTGCTGAAGGTACTATCATCATCAAGCAAAACGCTGGTGTTGCAGTGCTAGTAGAAGTTAACTGTCAAACAGATTTCGTTGCAAAAGACGTAAGCTTCTTAGCATTTGCTAATAAAGTTGCTGACGCTGCAATTGCTGACACTATCTCTATCGAAGACTTACAAGCTAAGTTTGAAGAAGACCGTGTTGAGCTAGTTACTAAAATTGGCGAAAACATCAATGTACGTCGTTTACAGTACGTAACTGGTGAAAACCTAGTTGAGTACCGTCATGGCGATCGTATCGGTGTTGTTGTTGCAGGTGTTGCTGATGAAGAAACACTTAAGCACGTTGCTATGCACGTTGCTGCATCTAGCCCTGAATACCTAACACCTTCAGATGTACCTGCTGACGTTGTTGAAAAAGAAAAGCAAGTACAAATCGAAATCGCGATGAATGAAGGCAAGCCTGCTGAAATCGCTGAGAAGATGGTTGTTGGCCGTATGAAAAAATTCACTGGTGAGGTTTCTCTTACTGGTCAAGCTTTCATCATGGAGCCTAAAAAATCTGTTGGCGATATTCTTAAAGAGAAAAACGCAACAGTTACTAGCTTCGTACGTGTAGAAGTTGGTGAAGGTATCGAGAAGAAAGAAGAAGATTTTGCTGCTGAAGTTGCTGCTCAAATCGCTGCTGCTAAAGCTAAGTAAGATTACTATTTGTGAAGCAAAAGGAAATTAGATGCAATTAAAGTACTATTTGGTTTTGCTTCGCAGCTAGAAATTCTTTAAAATAACCGCGCTTTTATGTTTAACATAAGCGCGGTTATTTTTTATCCATAATTCAATAAAAGTTGGCCCCAATACTATGACTATCAATCGCAAACCTATTTTTAGACGTGTTCTTCTCAAATTAAGTGGTGAAGCTTTAATGGGAGACGAAGGCTTCGGCATCGACCCTAAAGTTTTAGACCGTATGGCACAAGAAATTAAAGAGCTAGTTGAGCTCGACGTAGAAGTGGGTTTAGTTATTGGTGGAGGCAACTTTTTACGCGGTGGGTCACTTGCAGAAGCAGGTATGAATCGCGTAGTGGGCGATCACATGGGCATGCTTGCAACGGTTATGAACGGCCTTGCAATGCGTGATGCGCTACACCGTGCATTTGTAAATTGTCGTTTGATGTCGGCTATTCCGCTTAATGGTGTATGTGACGCTTATAACTGGGCTGAAGCAATTAGTTTATTGAAAACTGGCCGCGTTGTTATTTTTGCAGCGGGTACAGGTAATCCATTTTTTACTACCGATTCTGCAGCATGTTTACGCGGTATCGAAATTGAAGCAGATACAGTAATTAAAGCGACTAAAGTTGATGGCGTATACAGTGATGACCCTGTTAAGAACCCAGAAGCAACGCTTTACAGCCATTTAAGCTACAATGAAATCATTGAAAAAGAATTAAAAGTTATGGATTTAGCGGCATTTACTTTAGCCCGCGATCACAATATGCCATTGAGCGTATTTAACATGAATAAATCAGGCGCGCTAAAACGCGTAATTATGGGTGAAGAAGAAGGAACACTTATTTCTTCACAAGCCTCAGATGAAATAATCAAATAATTAGGATTACACCGTGATTAACGATATTCAAAAAGACGCGCAAGCGCGCATGCAAAAAAGTGTAACAGCACTAGGTAGCCAATTATCTAAAATTCGTACTGGCCGTGCACATCCTGCAATTTTAGATGGCATTATGGTGTCGTACTACGGAGCACCAACGCCTTTAAACCAAGTTGCTAATGTAACAATTGAAGATTCTCGTACACTGGCTATTGGTGTATTTGATAAGTCTTTAGCGCAAGCTGTTGAAAAAGCAATTATGGCGTCTGATTTAGGTTTAAACCCTATGTCGGCAGGTACTGTTATTCGTGTACCACTTCCTCCACTTACAGAAGAGCGTCGTAAAGACCTAATCAAAATTGTACGTGCTGAAGTTGAAGGCGGTCGTGTTGCTATTCGTAACATTCGTCGTGATGCTAATGGCGATGTAAAGGGTTTATTAAAAGATAAAGACATATCTGAAGATGAAGCGCGTCAATCAGATGATGCGATTCAAAAGCTTACTGATAAGTTTATTAAAGAAATGGATACTTTATTAGCAGCTAAAGAAACAGAATTGATGGAAATCTAAGCAACTAAAATTATTAGTTTTGAAACGCCGTCTAGGGTATACTAGGCGGCGTTTTTTTATGGAATACTCGATATTTATGGTTCTAGATGCTGACACAATTTCACAGCAATGTTTACCCAAACATGTTGCTATCATCATGGATGGGAACGGACGTTGGGCGCAAGCTAGAAATAGACCTCGTGTGTATGGGCATAAAAAAGGCGTAGACGCAGTTCGTCAATCTGTTCAGTTTTGTACTAAATTAGGGATACAATCGTTAACCTTATTTGCTTTTAGTAGTGAAAACTGGCGCCGCCCTGAAGACGAAGTAAACACTTTAATGGAGCTTTTCTTATTTGTTTTAACAAAGGAAGTTAAAAAGCTTCATAAAAACAATGTAAAACTGACCATTATTGGAGACTTATCACGATTTTCTGAAGGATTACGTAGCAAGGTAGACGCTGCGCATAAGCTGACTGAAAATAACACCGGGCTGTGTTTAAATGTTGCAGCCAATTATGGTGGTCGTTGGGATGTTGCCAATGCGGCTAAACAACTTGCTTTGCAAGTTGCGCAGGGCACACTCAACGCAGAAGATATTACAGAAGAGCGCTTAGCACAGCATATGAGCATGGCAGATCAGGCAGAACCTGATTTGCTTATTCGCACTGGTGGCGATGTTCGTATTAGTAATTTTTTACTATGGCAAGTTGCTTATGCAGAACTTTACTTTACCGAGACACTTTGGCCTGATTTTAATGAAGCAGCATTTGCTGAGGCCATTGCGTGTTACGTTGCCAGAGAGCGACGTTTTGGTTGTACGGGCGAACAAATAAAACAATTACTCGCTCAAACCTAAATAGAATAAGGGTCACATTTTGTTAAAACAACGAATTTTAACCTCACTTGTGCTTGCACCATCAGCATTGGCTTTGGTTTTTTATACACCGCTTACGTTATTTAGTTACTTTGCTGGTGCAATTGTATTATTAGGCGCATGGGAATGGTCTGCATTTATGGGCTTATGTAACAAGCTCAAACGTGGCGCCTTTGTTGTGTTGATTGCAGCCTTACTTGGCCTGCTTAATTTACATTGGCCTATTGAATCATTATGGGAAAATGGCAAGCTAGTAGGTGATGCAAATTATTTATTTACGCTTTCGTTTGCTTGGTGGATTGTTGCTAGCTATTTAATTTGGCGCTACCCAGAAATGGCTAAGGCGTGGAATGAAGGCTTAGTTATGCGCGGCATTGCAGGTTTATTAACGCTTGTACCGTTATGGCTTGCACTAAATACATTACGCAGTGCGCAGTACGTTGAATCAACTCATTTTGGTTCAGTACTAATTTTAGTCGTACTTGGTATTGTATGGAGCGCAGATGTGGGTGCTTACTTTACAGGCAAGAGTTTTGGTAAACATAAATTAATGCCTAAAGTAAGCCCTAATAAAACAATTGAAGGGTTAGCAGGCGGTGTAGTTGCTTCTATTATTTTTGTATTAGCATTTTGTCACTTTACCGATGTTGATTTAGTTGTATGGCCTGTGTACGCGATAATGACAGCATTTATTGCGTTGTTTTCTGCGGTAGGTGATTTACTGGAAAGCATGTTTAAACGTGAAGCTGGTTTAAAAGATAGCGGTCGATGTTTACCAGGGCACGGCGGTATTTTAGATAGAATTGACAGCTTAACGGCTGCTGCTCCAATGTTTGTTATGTGCTATGCGTGGACTCTTAGTTTATGAGCCAAAAGCAATTGCTGGTTATTTTAGGCGCAACAGGCTCAATTGGTTTAAGTACACTTGATGTTGTATCGCGCAATAAAGAGTTATTTGATGTTTTTGTTTTGGCTGCAGGACAAAATGCAAAAAAAATGGCGGAGTTGTGTATTGAACATGAGCCGCTTTATGCAATTATGGCTAACCAGCAGGCCGCAGAGCAGTTATCTGCTTATTTCGCTAACACCCAGTGCCAAACTCTTGTTATGCACGGTGAGCAAGCAATGAGTGACTTATGCGCTCATCCTGATGTTGACATTGTAATGTCGGCAATTGTAGGTGCAGCGGGTTTACTGCCGACATTAAGTGCTGTTGAAGCAGGTAAAAAAGTACTGCTTGCTAATAAAGAATCTTTAGTTATGTCAGGTCAGTTGTTTATTGACAAAGTTAAACAACATAAAGCCACTTTGCTGCCAATAGACAGCGAACATAATGCAATTTTTCAATGCCTACCTTCTTCGTTACAAAATGCCAAAGGCGATCAAAAACTACAGCAACATGGCGTAAGTAAAATTTTGCTTACCGGCTCTGGTGGGCCATTTTTAACGCGCGATATAAACACATTGAAAGATGTAACTGTAAGTGAAGCGGTAGCGCACCCTAATTGGTCGATGGGTCAAAAAATATCAGTAGATTCCGCAACTATGATGAATAAAGGCTTAGAGTTTATTGAAGCTAAGTGGTTATTTAATTGTGATGCGAGTGATATTGATGTGGTTATTCATCCGCAAAGTATTATTCATTCAATGGTGCAGTACCACGATGGTTCTATTTTAGCGCAAATGGGTAACCCCGATATGCGCACGCCAATTGCCCATGCACTTGCATATCCTGAGCGAATTAGTGCGGGTGTTAAACCGTTAAACTTCTCTGATATTTGTGATTTTTCGTTTACTAAACCTGATTTTTCTCGTTACCCAAATTTACAATTAGCGATTGATGCGTGTAGTGCAGGGCAGGGCGCAACAACAACGGTTAACGCAGCAAATGAAATAGCTGTGGGCGCGTTCTTAAGCGGTAAAATTGGTTTTACCGATATATACAAAATAAATGCACAGACGCTAGAAGCTGCAACTTACACCAATGTGCAAAGCCTAGATGAAATTTTAGAGTGTGATAAATTAGCGCGTATTAGCGCTTCAGAATTTATAACAAAAGTGGCGCATTAATATGTTTGATTTTTTTTGGAATCTTGGCTCGTTTATTTTAGCGCTTGGTATTTTAGTGGCCATACATGAATATGGCCATTTTTGGGTTGCACGAAAAATGGGCGTTAAAGTGCTGCGTTTTTCAATTGGTTTTGGTAAGCCACTGTTAAAATGGCATGACAAATATAATACCGAATACGTGATTGCCGCTATACCATTAGGCGGATATGTAAAAATGCTTGATGAGCGAGTTGATGACGTACCAGCAAATCAACGCCACTTGTCGTTTAACGCTAAATCTGTACAAGCCCGTATTGCTATTGTTGCTGCGGGACCAATGGCTAACTTTTTGTTTGCCATTTTTGCTCTTGCGGTGATGTATATGGTAGGTGTGCAGTCGGTAAAGCCCGTTGTTGGCAGCATAACCGAAGGCAGTCGTGCAGAGCAGGCAGGCATTATGCCTTCTCAACATATTATAAAAATTGGTGATGATGACATAACGACATGGCAAGATGCCACGTTTGCGCTTATGTCTAACTTAGGCGAAGAAAGCGTTGAAGTTATTGTTCGTGATAAAAACCTGCAACCACGTGTTAAAACGCTTAATTTAGAGGGGTGGAAGCTTGATCAGCGAGACGTACCACCACTAAGTTCGTTGGGTATTGTGCCATTTAGACCTCAGGCAACTTTAACAATAGCCGCCGTAACTAAAGACTCAGCCGCAGAACACGCTAATTTACAAGTTAACGACACAATTTTAGCTGTAAACGGTGAAACAATAAGCAATTGGCAGCAATTAGTTAATCTTATTACGCAATCAGCTAACAAATCTTTACAATTTAGTGTAAAAAGACAAGATACTATACAAGCCATTACAGTTACCCCTAAAGGGCGCATAGATAATAACGGTATTGAGCAAGGCTTTTTAGGTGTTGCTCCTGTTGTTCAGCAATGGCCTGATGGTTATGTAGAGACTAGACATTACGGCCCGCTCGATAGTATCGTGCGAGGCACAAAAGAAACGTGGCGCTTAATTACTCTCAGTTTTGACATGATTGGTAATTTAATTACAGGCCAGGTTTCGGTTAAAAATTTAAGTGGTCCTGTGGGCATTGCAGTCGGCGCTGGAACTAGCGTAAGCTATGGGTTAGTGGCCTTTTTAAGCTTTCTAGCTTTAATAAGCGTTAACTTGGGTGTATTTAATTTATTACCCTTACCAGTGCTTGATGGTGGACACTTAATGTATTACATAATTGAACTTTTTCGTAAAAAGCCGGTCTCTGAAAAGACACAAGAGTTTGGTTTTAAAGTGGGTGCCTTGTTGCTCATTTTTCTAACATGTTTCGCTTTGTTCAATGATGTATCGCGTTTGTAGTTACAGCGTGGCAAATTACTAATTAGAACACGATTGTAAAGCACCACTAGTAAGGTGTTATGCGGTAATACAGTTGTAAAGGATAAAGATAATAAAATGGCTATAAAAAAACATTTGGCAATAACAAGTTTATTGGGTGCAAGTTTTGCAGCCCTAGGCCAAAACTCCTTTATTGTTGAAGACCTAAAAGTTGAAGGTTTGCAGCGCGTAGCACTTGGTGCAGCGCTAACACATATTCCTATTAACGTAGGCGATAATGTTGATGACTATACGATTTCAAAAACAATAAAGTCACTTTATCGTTCAGGGCACTTTGATAACATAAAAGCACTTCGTGATGGCAACAACGTTATTTTTAAAGTAACGGAACGTCCTACCATCAGCTTTATTGAGTTTGAAGGCAATAAAGACATTAAAGACGAGCAGCTTAATGAGTCTCTTGATCAGCAAGATATTCGCCAAGGTGAACCACTTGATAAAACCGTTATCGATAGTATCGAAAAAGGCTTAGTTGAGTTTTTCCACAGTATTGGTAAATACAACGCTAAAGTAGACATCAGTATTACTAAGCTGCCACGTAACCGCGTTAAACTTAAGTTAGAGTTTGATGAAGGTGATGCTGCTTCTATCCGCCAAATTAACTTAGTGGGTAATGAACTTTTTTCTAATGAAGAGCTTCTTAAGCTTGCTGAATCGCAACAAGATTTACCTTGGTGGCAGTTTATGGGTAGCGACCGCTACCAAAAGCAAACCATTGAAGGCGATTTAGAAAAAATTCGTAGTTATTATTTAGACCGTGGTTACCTACGTTTTAATATCGACTCAACGCAAGTTTCAGTGAGTCCTGAACGTGAATCAGTTTACGTTACAGCTAACTTAACTGAGGGCGTAAAATATAAAGTTAAAGGTTTTGACTTTATTGGTGACTTGCTTGGCCGTGAAGACTTAATTAAAAGTGTTATCCCCCTTAGAGCGGGTGAGCTTTATAACGGCTCTGTAGTTACTTCATCTGAAGAGTTTATTAAAAGCTACTTAGCACGTTTTGGTTATGCTAATGCTGAAGTTCGTACAATTCCAGAAATTGACGACGAAAACCAAGAAGTGCAATTAACACTATCGGTTAATCCAGGTAAGCGTGTATACGTTCGTCGTATTATTGTTGGCGGTAACCAAAATACGGCTGATGAAGTACTTCGTCGTGAAATGACACAACTTGAAGGCGCATGGTTATCTAATCAAAACCTTGAGCGTTCAAAACTGCAAATTCAACGTTTACCTTACATGGAAACTGTTGATTTTAACGTAGTGCCTGTACCGGGTGTGGATGACCAAGTTGACGTAGACTTTACTGTAAAAGAGCAATCAGCAGGTAGCTTTAATGCTGGTCTTGCTTATGGCTCTTACTTAGGTCTGCAGTTTAATATTGGTGTAACAGAATCTAACTTTTTAGGCACAGGTAACCAAATTGGTTTAAACCTTAATACGTCTACAGGTTCTGAAAGCTTAAGCTTATCGTACACAGACCCGTACTTTACGCCAGATGGTGTATCGCAAGGCAGTAGTATCTTTTACAGAAACTACGATGCAAGTAAATTTAGTCTTGTTGAATATAAATCGAAAAGTTATGGTTTAGGCACAAATATTGGTTTTCCAATTGATGCTGTAAATCGTGTTAACTTTGGCGCTCGTTGGATTAAAGAAGAGCTTTCGGATATTGCAGAGTACGAGCAAACGCGTGTACTTCGTGAAACATTCTTAGATCCAGATAACCCAGATGCAGGCTTTGACTTTACTAAGTATGAGCTGAGTGTTGGTTGGTCGCGTATTACCGTTAACCGTGGTTTATTCCCAACAGCGGGTTCGCGTCAAACTCTAAACTTAACAGCAACAACGCCTAACTCAGATCTTCAGTACTTTAAACTGAATTACGATTCGCGTTTTTACTGGCCTATATCAAATGATCACCGTTGGGTATTCTCAACGCGTGCAGCACTTGGTTATGGTAATGGTTATGGTTCTACAAATGGGTATGAGCAAACACTTCCATTCCAAGAGTACTTCCGTATAACTGAAATGGAACTTCGTGGCTTTGACCGTAATACAATATTACCACGTGCTGTATCACGTATACCGCAGTCTATTCCGGGTACGCCAGGTGCAGACGGTACTACAACCGGTAGCATTGGTGGCGCATCAGAATTTGATATTCTAGTGCCACAAGGCCGTATTGGTGGTAATGCTAAAGCAGTGGCAGGTATGGAGCTAATTGTTCCTACGCCATTCTTAGATGAAGAAAATACCAGCTCTGTACGTACTAGCTTCTTTGTTGATGCTGCAAACGTATGGGATACTGAGTTTAACGTAGACCGCTATCAAAACTTAGGCGTTGATGAACGTGCTAAGTTAGATGACTATTCAGACCCAATGCGCTTTAGGGTTTCAACCGGTCTTTCATTACAATGGATCTCTCCAATGGGTCCAATGCTGATCAGTTTTGCGTATCCATTGCAAAAAGAAGAAGATGACGATACGAAAACCATCAGCTTTAACATTAGTAACACTTTCTAAAGGAGTTTTTTGTGAAAAAATTATTTAAATCAACAGCTGTAGCAGTTTTAGCAACTTTAATGATGGGTACTTCTGTGAATGCATTTGCACACAAAGTAGGTATTGTTGATATGCAGGAAATCTACAAGCAAATTCCTCAAATGGCTAAAATTGAACAGTCTTTACAAACTGAGTTTGCTGAACGTCGTCAAGAGCTTGAAAAGTTACAAGGCGATATTCGTTTTGAAGCTGAAAAATTTAAACGTGAAAGTACCACTATGAGCCAAGCTCAAAAAGATACGTTACGTGAAAAAATTCAAGGCATGCAAAAAAATCTTGCTGAACAGGGTCGCCCTTTAGAGCAAGAAATCAAAGCGCGTCAAAACCAAGAGCTTGCAAAAGTTCAAGGTGTAATCATCAAAACAATTGAAGAGATTGCTAAAGACGGCGACTTCGACGAAGTTAAAGTAAAAGACACTACTATTTACTTTAACCCTAAAGAAGTGACTGATCTTTCATCTAAAGTTGTAGCCGCTGTTAGTAAGAAATAATCACTCTATGCAAAATTATACGCTTTCGCAAATTGCGGAACTTCTAGGCGCCGAACTTCAGGGTGATGGCGCTTTAGAAATAAAAAAAATAGCGACACTTGCAAATGCCCATTCTGGGCATATTGCATTTTTAGCGAACTCAAAATATCGCTCGCAACTTGAGACTACTCAAGCCAGCGCTGTAATAGTAAGCCAAGCTGATGCAGAGTACTTTAGTGGTAGCAAAGTTATTGTTGCTAATCCGTATGTAAGTTACGCAAAATTAGCGCAATTTATGGATACTACACCACGCTCAGCCTCGACGGGTATTCATCCAAGTGCAACTGTTCATTCAACAGCGATTGTTAGTGATAGCGCCGCTATTGGTGCTAACGCAGTCATTGAAGCTGATGCAGTGATAGGTGACAACGCGCAAATTGGTCCGAACAGTTTTATCGGGGAACGTGTTAAAATAGGTTCAGGCACTAAGCTTTGGCCTAGTGTGACTATTTATCACGATGTTGAAATTGGTTCAGATTGTTTGTTTCAAGCAAATAGTGTTGTAGGTAGTGATGGATTTGGCTATGCAAATGAGCGCGGGCAGTGGGTTAAAATACCTCAGCTTGGTTCAGTGATCATAGGCAACAAAGTTGAAATCGGTGCTAGTACGACAATTGATCGTGGTGCACTGGACAATACCATCATTCACAGCAATGTTATTATCGATAATCAGTGTCAAATAGCGCACAACGTTGAAGTTAATTCAGGCACCGCAATTGCGGGCTGCACTGTTCTTGCAGGAAGCGTTACCATTGGCAAGAACTGTCAAATTGGTGGCATGGTTGCAATTAATGGTCACATGTCTGTATGTGATGGTGTTATAATTACCGGCATGAGTATGGTGACAAAATCAATCACCGAACCAGGTATTTACTCATCTGGTATGCCCCATACAACAAACAAAGAATGGCGTAAAACTATTGCTCACTTGCGTAACCTTTCAGATATGAAGTCTCGTCTTAAAGCGCTTGAAGCATTGGCTAAGTCATAATATTGAACACTAATAAGGATGCTATTTTGGCAAACGAATTAAATAGCCTTGATATTCAAGAAATTTTAGCTTTATTACCGCATCGTTACCCGATGCTACTAATTGATCGTGTTATCGATTTTACTCCAGGTAAATCTTTACATGCTATTAAAAATGTTTCTATAAACGAACCTATTTTCACTGGGCACTTTCCAAACCAGCCCATCTTTCCGGGTGTGTTAATTTTAGAAGCGATGGCACAAGCAACGGGTTTATTGGGTTTTAAAACGGTTGAAAATCGCAGCGAAAATGAGCTTTATTTGTTTGCAGCTGTTGATAATGCGCGCTTTAAGCAACCTGTAATACCAGGCGATACAATGCATCTTCATGTTGAGTTTTTAAAAGAACGTCGCAACATTTGGAAGTTTTCTGCAGAAGCAAAAGTCGACGGCAAAGTAGTATGTAGTGCCGAAATTATGTGTGCTAGAAGAGAGTTTTAATAGTGATCCATTCTACAGCAATAATCGAACCTGGCGCTAAACTAGGCAACAATGTCTCAGTTGGTCCGTATAGTTATATTGGCAATGATGTTGTTATCGGTGATAACTGTATTATTGAGTCTCACGTTGTTGTTAAAGGGCCGTCAACTATTGGCTCTGGCAATCATATTTTTCAATTTGCGTCTGTAGGCGAAGCCTGCCAAGACAAAAAATACAATAACGAGCCAACTACATTGATCATGGGTGATAACAACGTTATCCGTGAATGTGCCACAATTCACCGTGGAACGATTCAAGACCAAGGCGTTACTAAAATTGGTAGTAATAATTTGTTTATGGCTTATACCCACGTTGCACATGACGCGGTAATTGGCGATAACGTAATTTTTGCTAACAATGCAAGTGTAGCCGGCCATGTACATGTTGGTGACTGGGTTATCCTTGGTGGTAATTCGGGTGTTCATCAGTTTTGTAAAATTGGTGCACATGCCTTTATTGGTATGTATTCTGGTGTTAACAAAGATGTACCACCATTTGTTACTACCATTGGTATGCCTGCAGGTCCTGCAGCTATCAATAAAGAAGGCATGAAGCGTCGTGGTTTCGAAAGTGATGAAATTATGGCTGTACGCCGAGCATACAAAGCATTTTATCGTAAAAGCTTAGGTGCAGAAGAAGCTATTGAGTCGCTTAGTGAGGATGCCGCAAAGTATCCTGCTGTGAAATTGATGGTCGACTTTGTTAAAAACTCAGAGCGCGGCATCGTAAGATAATTCGCGAGTTTGCTTTAAGTATTTAAAAAGCCACCCTAGATGATAAATCGAAGGTGGTTTTTTATTGCCCATGGTTTAGACCCAATTCAGTTAATACTCAGCGAACTCAAGTTAGTATGCATCTAATTTGTATAATAAAAGTCATCCTATGCGTTTACCTAAGTTAGTTGTCACTCTTTTTATTACTTCAGCTTTAGCCGCTTGTAGTAGCCAGCCTATTGTTAAATCATCTACTGGGGAAATCACACAAGTTGGCAAAGCATCTTTTTATGCAGATAAATACCACGGGAGGACAACTGCCAACGGAGAGCGCTTTAGCCAACAAGCTGCAACGGCTGCCCATTTAGAATTCGATTTTGGTACTAAAGTAATTGTTACCAACCTAGCTAATAATAAATCAGTCACAGTAAGAATAAATGACAGAGGCCCGTATGTGCGAGGTCGTATTATTGATTTATCAAAAAGCATGTTTAAAAAAATAGCCGACCCTAAAGTCGGCGTTATTGATGTATCAGTAAAGGTATTAAAACCGGGTAGTTAGTGCCACATAATCTGGATAAGCGCTACTGAGCTCTTTGTGAGAGCCTTGAGCCACTACTTTACCGTCTTCTAACCATACAACATTATCCATTTGAGCAAGTAGAGCGGGATCGTGCGTAATTGTGAGCACACTCGCGTTATTCATAACATGCATGATTGCTTGCATTACCCCTTGCTTAGATTGATTATCGAGACCTTCTGTTGGTTCATCAAGGACTAAAATAGCAGGGTTTTTAAGTAATGCTTGCGCAATGGCTATACGCCTAGATTGGCCTTGCGATACGTTACGTCCGCCAGTGCCTAATCGTGTTTTCAAGCCTTCTTTTAGTTCATTAAACCATGGGCTTAATTGCGCTAACGTTAGCGCTTCAATCAATTGCTCTTTAGTGGCACTCGGTGCGGCATAACGCAAATTTTCACTCAGTGTGCCATCAAAAATATGATGCTGCTGAGCGAGTATATTTATAACGTTTGCGCGTATATCGCTATTTAATGAATATAAATTAACAACACTATTTTGATTATTTAGAGTGATGTTCCCTTGTTGCAAAGGCCATAAACCAGTAAGTAAATTTACAAGCGTGGTTTTACCGCTGCCGCTTCTACCGACAATCGCTACTTTTTGCTGGGGTATCAACTCAAAGCTAACATCAGTTAGTGCTATTTGTTCACCATATTGATAGCTGATATTGTTAAGTGCCAATGTGTTATTTTGCGCACTAAATTTTTCATCAACGTCTACATGTGTATCTTTAACTTGTGAGTTAGCTGCTTTATCTTCAAGCGAAAATAATCGCTCTGCTGCTTTTAGTACACTAGGAAGCTCTATAAACGCGTTAGGTAGTAGCAATACGCTTTCAAAACTTGCCAGTACAAATAGGCTTAACATAGCAAGTTCTACATTTACCATACTGTTGGCGTAAACCAGCGGGACAATGGTTGCTATGCTAGCAAGCATGGCTAATTGAACAACCAACAAGCTCATCCCATCTGAGTTTGCCAGTGCTTTGTGGCGAATAAATAATTGCTGATTATACTGCTCGCTTAATTCATCGCACTTATTAAGCTGCTGCGAACGGGCTTGATAAATACTAAGCTCTCTAAGTCCTGTGAGTGTATCTGAAAGCTCAGAGCGAAGTTGTGCACTAAGTTGTGTTTCTTTATGGCTGTTTTTAGTGAGCTTTGCGCTGAGTAGGGCTGGTATAACCACACCAATAAGTATAATGCCAGTAAAGCAAATAAGGGCGACGTTGCCATTATAGGCCGACATAAACAACATGATGATTGGTACACTCAAAAGAGCGACCAGCATAGGCAGTAAAACGTTTAAATAAAACTTGTCGAGTGCGTCTACATCGTTTTGTAATCGGTTAACTAAATCGGCGCTGCGGCTCATTGCTAAATCAACGTTGTTAAGCTTACTTAACGTTGCAAATACATTGGTACGTATTTCACTTAGTAATAAAAACGTGGCGTTATGAGTGACCAAACGTTCTCCATAGCGCGATGCAGTTCGTACGATTGCTAAAAACCGAATCGTACCTGCTGGAGTAAAGTAGTTCATTTGCACGCCCGCAATACCTGCAGCCGCCATTGATGCTAAAAACCAGCCAGATATAGCCAATAAACCCACATTAGCTAATACCGTAATCGTCGCTAAAAATGTGCCTAGTAGCATTGCTTTGTAATGAGGAGCGCAAAGCTTTAATAAGCGAATAAAGTTATGCATGCGCCACCCCTTGCTTAGCCGTTTTTAATAAGTTAGCAAATACACCATTTTGCGCTGCAAGTTTCTCAAAGTGACCTTGCTCAGCTATTTTTCCATCGTGCATAACAATTATATTACTAGCGTGTTTAACGGTATTTAATCGATGAGCAATGACTAATACTAAGTTGTTTTTAGCGTATTCATTAATAGCATCTTGAATAAGCTGCTCTGTTTGGCTATCAAGGTGCGCTGTAGGCTCATCAAGCACTAAGACTGGTGCTTGCTTTATAAATGCGCGAGCCAGTGCGATGCGTTGCTTTTGTCCGCCAGAAAGCCCCTCTCCTTGCTCACCTATCTGGGTGTTAAAACCATCGGGTAGGGTATTTATAAATTCAAGCACACCAGCTTGCTTTGCTGCATGTTCAAGCTCTTGCTGTGTGGCAGTTGGTTTGGCCAATTTAATGTTGGCAGCAATGGTGTCGTAAAACAGCGTCGCTTTTTGTGGTATCCATGCAATGTTATTTTGCAGGTAAGTAATATCGGTTGTACTTAAACTCTGCTCATTAATAGATAGGTGGTTTATCACCTCAGGATGAAACCCTAATAGGCAATCAAACAACGTACTTTTACCTGATCCACTACTGCCCACAACTGCAATTAAGCCTTTATTTGGCAGTGTTAAATTTATATTTTTAATGCCTTCGTTACTATCTGGGTATATAAAACTAAGGTCGGTAATACTTATGGAGTTAATTGCATTTAAAGTTAAATTGTTTTCAAGCGTACTTGTAGTCCCTGACGCATTTTCGTCACTTGGCAATGGTGCATTTAAAATCGCAACCATATCGGCCGCTGCACTAATGCCTTGTAAGCGTGCATGGTAATGGCTACCCAGTTGGCGCAGTGGTAAATAAAATTCAGGCGCTAAAAGTAGCACTACAAAGCCAGTGGCAAAATCAAGAGTACCAAAAAACAGTCTAAAACCAATAATTACGGCAACGAGTGCAACACTAATGGTAGCTAAAAACTCAAGTGCAAATGATGATAAAAACGCGATTTTTAAAACATCGAGTGTAGCGTGTCTAAAATCATCTGAAATTTTAGCTATTTGTTTCAGCTCGGTACGTGTTGCATTAAATAGCTTGAGTTGAGTTAAACCTTGTACGCGGTCAAAAAAGTAATTGCCTAGCACGGCAAGTTGCTTCCAGCGTTTTTGGTTTAAAGCTTCGGCTTTTGAGCCTACCAAAATCATGAAAAAAGGAATGAGCGGGGCGGTTAATAAAAATATCAGCCCAGCTTTATAATCTGTCGGAAAAATAACAACCAATATTGCCAGCGGAATAAGCGCGCTGTAAGCAGCACCGGGTAGATATTTAGCATAATAGTCGTGGAGTGCTTCTACGCCATTATGCAGGGTATTTAATGTAGCGCCTTGGCCGTGTTGTTCTATATAGCTTGGCCCAAGTAAGCTGAGCTTATTTAGAAGTGTTTGGCGCATAGCCGATTTTATTTTAAGTGCAGCATATGCACTCAAGCGTTCGCTTAATGCTAAAAACACCGCGCGCAATAAAATAATGCCTGCTAAGGGCCATAGTAAGTGAGTAACTTGGGCTAAATTATTACCTTCAAACATTACATTGTGAATAGTTTGCGCAAGTAAATAAGCACCCGCAATCATTAGTAATGCGTTAAAAGTACCCAGTGCAATGCTTAACTTTAACCACACTGCAGCGGGTTTACTTTGACGCTTTAAAAAAGCGCGCAGTGATTGCTGCTGCGCGCGATCTGGTCGGGGGTTAGTCGTCATCTTTTGTGTTGTTAGCATCGTTTAATAAATCGTGCATGGCTTGTTCATCATCAGCAATGCTGTTTTTATTTTGATGAAATTCGTACCACATTACATTTATTACACCTAAGGTACAGGCCAAAAGTACACCTAAAATCCAAGCGAAATACCACATAGTTTAGTCTCCTTAGTAGCTACCGTGAGTGTTGTTTTCAATTTCTTCAACCGTTACTCTGCGCCACATTTTTACGTAACACCAAGTGGTATAAGCTAAAATAAGTGGAACAAAAATACACACTGCAACAAACATTACATTGAGCGTTTTATGGCTCGATACCGCATCCCAAATTGTTAAGCTAATATTTGGATTATTGCTTGATGGCATAATAAATGGGAACAGTGAAACACCTGCTGTCATAATCACGCCAATTAACATTAAGCTTGTTGAAATAAGTCCAAGTGCTGGCTTATTTAATTTAGAAAACACAAGTGCACTTAATGCCATTGCAAAGGCTAAAATAGGGAAGGTCATTGTCCACGGACGATTGCTGTAATTACTTAACCAAGCACCTTGCGCTGTAGTGACTACTTTAGCTAAAGGGTCTGCATGACTTTGCGTATCAGCCATTGATACAATTTGGTAACCCGTTAAATTAGCAACCCAAAAGCCAGCTGCAGCAAATAACACAATAAATACAATTAGTGAATAACGCCCATATTGACCCGAACGCTCAGCTACTGCATCGGCTGTACGAAGTTGTAACCACATACCTGCATGAGCAACCAACATAGTAATACTGACTAAGCCAGCAAGTAATCCGAATGGGTTTAGTAAGCCAAAGAATGAGCCTTGGTAGCTAACACGCATTAGGTTATCAATATTAAACGGTACGCCTAAAAATAAATTACCAAATGCAACGCCAAAAACCAGAGCTGGAATCGCGCTGCCTGCAAGCAAGCCCCAATCCCAGTTGTTGCGCCAGCGTTTTGAGTCTACTTTACTGCGGTAATCAAACCCAAGTGGTCTAAAAAACAAAGCAAATAGTACTAGCATCATGGCAAAGTAAAAGCCCGAAAATGCGGCAGCATAAACCATAGGCCACGCTGCAAATAACGCGCCGCCTGCAGTTATAAACCAGACTTGGTTACCATCCCAGTGCGGGCCAATGGTATTAATTACCGTACGTCGCTCTGAGTCAGTTTTACCAACTAGGCGAAGCAACATAGCAACGCCCATATCCATTCCATCGGTAATAGCAAAGCCAATAAGCAGCACACCAATGATCAACCACCAAAGCATTTTTAATGTTTCATAATCAAAAATCATGATTGCTCTCCTTTAGTTTGCTCAGCTTTGTTTGGTAATTCAAAATGGTATTTACCAGTATGTAGAGAGCTTGGTCCTTGCTTAACAAAGCGAATCATCAACCAACCTTCAACTATGGCTAAACCAGTGTAGAAAACAATAAACCCAGTTAAGCTAATTAAAATATCGTTTACTGTCAGTGACGACGTCGCTAAAAAGGTCGGCAGTATTTCAGATATAGCCCAAGGTTGACGGCCATACTCAGCAACTATCCAGCCAAATTCAATAGCTATCCAAGGTAGTGGAATGCTCAATACTGCAGCCCATAACAACCAGCGCTTTTGCTCAATAACGCGATGTGCGTTGTAGTAAAATGCCAATATAAATACACCAAGCATGGCTACACCACAGGCAACCATAATCCTAAATGACCAGAACATAGGGCCTACTTTAGGGAATGAGTCTTTAACGGCTTTTTGAATGTGCTCTTCGGTAGCATCTACAACATCAGGTGTGTAGCGCTTAAGCAACAAGCCATAGCCTAAATCGTCTTTGATAGAATTAAACTTGGCAATATTTTCTGGTGTATCTTCGCCGTTTCTGAGCTTTGTAAGGTATTCATAAGCAATCATACCGTTGCGAATACGTACTTCGTGTTGTTTTTCTAGGTCGTTAATACCCGTTACTTGCTCATCAAGTGAACGCGTAGCAATTAATCCCAGTGCATAAGGTATTTTAACCGCAGCATGTGTTACTTGCTCTTCTGAATCAGGAAAACCAAATGCGGTAAACGCAGCCGGAGCTTCTTCGGTGTGCCACTCAGCTTCAATTGTTGCAAGTTTTACTTTTTGAACTTCACCTACCTCGTAGCCTGATTCGTCACCGAGTAAAATTACACATAAAATTGACGCTAAACCAAAGCCCGATGCGACCGAGAAAGAACGTTTAGCAAACGCTAAATCACGGCCTTTTAATATGTACCAACTGCTTATGCCCAGTACAAACATAGATGCAGCTACATAGCCTGCCGATACAGTATGAATAAACTTAACTTGTGCTACAGGGTTAAATACAAGCTCTGCAAAGCTTGTCATTTCCATGCGCATGGTTTGATAGTTAAATTCAGCACCTACTGGGTTTTGCATCCAGCCGTTGGCAATTAAAATCCACAGCGCCGACATATTGGTACCAATGGCCATTAAAAAGGTTGCACCTAAATGTTGGCGTTTAGAGAGTCTATCCCAGCCTAAAAAGAACATACCTACAAAAGTCGATTCTAAAAAGAATGCCATTAAACCTTCAATAGCAAGGGGAGCCCCAAAAACATCACCCACGTAATGCGAGTAATAAGACCAGTTAGTACCAAACTCAAACTCCATGGTAAGGCCTGTCGCCACACCAATTGCAAAGTTAATACCAAACAATTTTCCCCAAAACTTAGTCATGTCACGATAAATTTCGCGACCGGTCATAACATAAACCGATTCCATAATAACTAAAATCCAGGTCATACCTATAGTTAATGGTACGAATAAGAAATGAAAGAGAGCGGTAACAGCAAACTGTAATCGCGATAGATCCACAAAGGTTTCATCTATCATTATTGGCTCCTTGAGAGTGACGGATTAACAGGACAATATTTAATTGGCAAAGTTAACATTTAATGAACTTTCAGTAATTACTGAAAGTTTGTAATATTATTTACGTTTGTGCAATTTTTGTCAATATGTATATTAGTAAAACTTAATATATATTTTATATGCTACATCAGTATTAAAAACAAACAATACAATAAATTAAATTTAATGATAAAAAACCAGTTATTTAAAGCGTTTAACCAAACAGTAAAACACGGTAAACTAATACTCATGAACGCTTGGTTTACTTGTGAAATAAAATCAAATGAATGAAGATAAAAAACAACTACGAATTGGTATTGTGGCAGGTGAACTGTCGGGCGATATTTTAGGCGAAGGCTTAATTAAAGCCCTTAAAAAGCACTTCCCGGATGCTATTTTTGAAGGTATAGCTGGGCCTAAAATGCAAGCGCAAGGCTGTAAAACACTTTACGACATGGATGAGCTGTCGGTAATGGGACTTGTTGAGGTACTTGGTCGTTTGCCGCGTTTGCTTAAAATACGTAAACAACTCGTGCAGCATTTTGTAGATAATCCACCTGATGTATTTATAGGTATAGACGCACCCGACTTTAACTTACGTGTAGAAAAACCACTTAAAGATGCGGGCATTAAAACCGTACAGTATGTAAGTCCGTCTGTTTGGGCGTGGCGCGAAAAGCGTATTCATACAATTAGTGCAGCGACTAACTTAGTGTTGGCGTTATTACCATTCGAAAAAGAATTTTATGATAAACACCAAGTGCCATGTACATTTGTAGGGCATACTTTGGCTGACGATATAGCGCTTGAGCACGACGATAGTAAAGCACGTGCAGAACTCGGCTTAAGCCTTGATGACAAAGTACTGGCGTTGCTACCTGGTAGTCGAGGATCTGAAGTTGGTTTGCTAAGTGAAACTTACATTAAAACAGCCGCGCAGTTGCAAGCTAAAAACCCAAATCTTAAAGTTGTGGTGCCACTGGTTAACGAAAAACGCAAAGCGCAGTTTACTGATATATTAAATGCTACCGCGCCAAACCTTAATGTTAACCTGCTTGATGGACAATCAAAATTAGCTATGCAAGCTGCTGATGCTATTTTATTAGCGTCGGGCACCGCAACACTTGAAGGCATGCTTTATAAAAAGCCAATGGTAGTGGGCTATAAAATAAAGCCTTTAAGCTATTGGATTTTTAAAACCTTATTTACGTTTAATATTAAGTACTTTTCGCTGCCTAATTTATTAGCCGACGAAGAGCTAGTACCTGAGTTTTTACAAAGTGAGTGTAATGTGGCTAATTTAACAAATGCGCTTACTCCTATGCTTAATACAGATAACATTGAGCTAAAAGCACGCTTTTTAGCTATTCACGAAAAAATTAGATTAAATGCCAGTGAACAAGCAGCCAATGCTGTGGCGGAGTTAATAAATGCAAATTGATAGACCCAACGTAGCCTTAATTGCCGGTGTAGATGAAGTAGGGCGCGGCCCACTTGTTGGCGACGTAGTCACTGCCGCCGTTATTTTAGATCCCACTAAACCTATTGCAGGCTTAGCAGATTCTAAAAAATTAACAGATAAAAAACGCCAAGCACTCGCGATTGAAATAAAGGAAAAAGCATTGTGTTACGCCTATGGTCGCTGCAATCCGACAGAGATTGATGAATTAAATATTCTGCACGCAACGATGCTTGCCATGACCCGCGCAGTAGAGGCGTTAAGCACACAACCTGAATTTGTATTTATAGATGGTAATCGTTTGCCTAAATTAGCAATGCCAGCGCAAGCCGTTGTTAAAGGCGATAGCTTGGTAGCTGAAATATCAGCCGCGTCTATTTTAGCTAAAGTAGCGCGTGATGATGAAATGATTGAACTTGATAAACGCCACCCAGAATATGGCTTTGCAGGGCACAAAGGATATCCGACTAAAGCGCATTTTGCGGCGCTTGAACAGTACGGCGCGATTGACGAGCATCGTAAAAGCTTTAAGCCTGTGCAACGTGTATTGGCGCAAGCCAATGGCGAGGGTTAAGTATGGCGGCTCCTGATTTTGTCCATTTAAGGGTTCATTCTGACTTCTCGATGGTTGACGGCCTCGCTAAAACAAAGCCGATAGTCGCTAAAGCGCAAGAGCTGCAAATGCCTGCGATTGCGATTACCGATCAAATGAACTTTTGTGGCTTAGTGCGCTTTTATGGCGCCACGCATAACGCCGGTATTAAGCCTATTGTGGGGGCAGATTTTTGGGTTCGTAGTCCTGAATTTCCTGACGAGCCAAGCCGCTTAACCATATTAGCCAAAGACAACGACGGCTATAAAAATATTACCTTGTTAATATCTAAAGCGTATCAGCGTGGGCATGTGTTTCATAGGCCAGTGATTGACCGAGAATGGCTGGTGGAACATAAAACGGGCTTAATTATTCTCTCTGGCGCTAAAGACGGTGACTTAGGTAAAGCGTTATTAAAAAATAACCCAAGTGTCATTGAATCGGTAGTTAGTTTTTACAAGCAGCATTTTAGCGATAACTACTACCTTGAGCTAGTTCGCACCAATCGACCGCTTGAAGAAGACTACTTACACATGGCGGTAGAGCTTTCTACCAAAGAGCAGTTACCTGTTGTAGCCACCAACGAAGTAGTGTTTTTAAAGCCAGAAAACTTTGAAGCGCACGAAATTCGCGTTGCTATTTTTGACGGCTACACGCTGGATGATAAACGCCGCCCTAAACGTTTCTCTGAAGAACAATACCTAAAAACATCAGAGCAAATGGCAGAGCTGTTTAGCGACATTCCAGAGGCTTTACAAAACACGGTAGAGATAGCTAAGCGTTGTAATGTAACTGTTCAGCTAGGGACTTACTTTTTACCTGATTACCCAACTGGCTCACTTAAGATTGATGAGTTTTTAGTTAAAGTGTCACAAGATGGTCTTGAAGAGCGGTTGCAGTTTTTATTCCCCGATGAAGAAGAGCGAAAAGTAAAACGTGTTGAATACGACGAGCGACTTGATATAGAACTTGGCGTAATTAACCAAATGGGATTCCCCGGTTACTTCTTAATCGTAATGGAGTTTATTCAGTGGAGTAAAGATAACAATATCCCTGTTGGACCTGGTCGTGGTTCAGGTGCGGGTTCGTTAGTTGCGTACGCACTTAAAATTACCGATTTGGATCCACTTGAATTCGATTTGCTTTTTGAGCGATTTTTGAATCCAGAACGTGTATCAATGCCCGATTTCGACGTCGATTTCTGTATGGATAGACGTGACGAGGTAATTGATCACGTGTCGGCTTTGTATGGTCGAAACGCCGTATCGCAAATTATTACCTTTGGTACTATGGCTGCAAAAGCGGTAATACGCGATGTAGGGCGAGTGCTTGGGCATCCTTATGGGTTTGTTGATCGTATTTCAAAAATGATTCCAGGCGATCCAGGGATGACGCTTGCTAAAGCGTTTGATATAGAACCACGCTTGCAAGAAGCCTACGATGGCGACAACGAAGTAAAAGATTTAATCGACATGTGTCGCATCCTTGAAGGGTGTACACGTAACGCAGGTAAACATGCGGGTGGCGTAGTAATATCACCAACCACTATTACCGACTTTGCCGCGCTTTATTGCGATGACGAAGGTAAGTTTCCGGTCACACAATTTGATAAAAACGACGTAGAAACCGCAGGCTTAGTTAAGTTCGATTTCTTGGGTTTACGTACACTGACTATATTGCAGTGGGCGGTCGATATGACCAACGTGCGCATGGAGCGCCAAGGTAAAGACCTTGTCGATATAAATACCATCCCACTGGATGATAAAAAAAGTATTGAGTTACTACTTCGCGCTGAGACTACCGCTGTATTCCAGCTAGAGTCGCGCGGTATGAAAGACTTAGTACGCCGACTTAAACCCGACTGCTTTGAAGATATGATTGCACTTGTGGCCTTGTTCCGACCAGGTCCGCTGCAATCAGGCATGGTAGATAACTTTATCGACCGAAAATTGGGCCGAGAAGAAATTTCATACCCAGATGCGCAGTATCAGCACGAAAGCTTAAAACCAATACTTGATCCAACGTACGGCATTATCTTGTATCAAGAGCAAGTAATGCAAATTGCGCAAGTACTAGCAGGCTACACGCTAGGTGGCGCCGACATGCTGCGTCGTGCAATGGGTAAGAAAAAACCCGAAGAAATGGCAAAGCAGCGTTCAACGTTTGAAGATGGCGCAAGAAATAACGGCATCGACGGCGAGCTCGCGATAAAAATCTTCGACTTGGTAGAAAAATTCGCTGGTTACGGCTTTAATAAATCTCACTCAGCGGCATATGCACTCGTTTCGTATCAAACGCTGTGGATGAAAACGCATCATCCTGCTGAGTTTATGGCTGCGGTAATGTCGGCCGATATGGATAACACCGACAAAATAGTTATTTTGGTGGACGAATGTGAAAACATGAAGCTCACTTTATTGCCACCAGACGTAAATGCAGGTGAGTTTAAGTTTACAGTAAACCTTGAAGGTGAAATTGTTTACGGCATTGGCGCGATAAAAGGCGTAGGTGAGGCTCCGGTTGAAGCAATTTTAGAAGCGCGTGCAAAAGGTGGCCCATTTAAAGATTTATTTGATTTTTGTGCCCGTGTTGATTTAAAACGCTTAAATAAACGTGTTACTGAAAAATTAATTTACGCAGGTGCTTTGGATCAATTAGGACCAGAGAAAACCCAATCTGGACGTGCTACATTACTGGCCAGTTTAAAAGATGCAATGCGTGCAGCTGATCAACACAACAAAGCTGAGCTATTAGGGCAAAGTGATTTGTTTGGTTTATTAGCCACCGAGCCTGACGAAGTTGAACAAGCCTTTATTAAAGCCACGGGACTCACCGATAACGAATGGTTAGATGGTGAAAAAGAAACCCTAGGCCTTTATTTAACTGGGCACCCGATAAATCAGTACCGACGTGAGCTTAGGCATTATACCAGCGGGAAAATAGTTGATTTACAGCCAACTAACCGTGATGTATTTGCAACGGCCGCAGGTTTAGTGATTGCTTCAAGGGTATTAATCAATAAAAAAGGAAATCGTTGGGCCTTAGTAACTTTAGATGACAAGAGTGCACGGATTGATGTACGCTTGTATTCAGACGAGTTTGAAAAGTACCAAGATATGCTCCAAGTTAACAATATCTTGGTAATATCTGGACAGGTCAGCTTTGATAACTTCTCCGGTGGTATTACAATGACCGCCAGAGAAATAAACACCATTGCTCAAGCGCGTGAAAAACGTATTAAAGCGATTAAAATGACGCTGAACATGGTGCAAGTCGAGGCAGGTTTCTTCGATAAATTACAAAAAGTACTCGAACCCTATAAAATGGGAACGTGTCCGATCAAGGTTTATTACCAACGTCCAGATGCGTTGGCTCAATTAACTCTTGGGATCGAATGGTGTGTTACGCCAAGTGACGACTTAATACATAAGTTATCATTAATGGCAGCGCAAGATGTAGAACTAGAATTTAACTAATTAGGTAGTTTAGAGCATGAGCCTCAATTATCTTGATTTTGAGCTTCCAATTGCAGAATTAGAAGCAAAAATTGAAGAATTACAAAATATAAGCCGCGCTGGCGAATTAGACCTTGAGTTAGAAGAGGAAGTCAGCAAACTAAAAGAAAAAAGTGCCAAACAAAAACAGGAGATTTTTTCTAATTTAGGCGCTTGGCAAGTATCACAGTTAGCACGTCATCCGTTGCGTCCTTACACTCGAGATTATATCGAGCGCATTTTCACGGAATTTGACGAGTTTGCTGGCGATCGTACTTTTGCTAACGATCCGGCTATTTTAGGTGGCGTTGCGCGTTTAGATGGCGAACCAGTAATGGTTATTGGCCAACAAAAAGGCCGTGACACTGCTGAAAAAATTAAACGCAACTTTGGTATGCCAAAGCCAGAAGGTTACCGTAAGGCATTACGCTTAATGGAAATGGCTGAGCGTTTTAAAATGCCAATCATGACTTTTATCGACACACCGGGTGCATACCCAGGTGTTGGTGCAGAAGAGCGTGGTCAATCTGAAGCAATCGCACGTAACTTAAAAGTAATGGCGACACTTAAAGTGCCGACAATATGTACGGTTATAGGCGAAGGCGGTTCAGGTGGTGCATTAGCGATTGGTGTTGGCGACAGAGTTAACATGTTGCAATACAGTACTTACTCTGTAATTTCGCCTGAAGGTTGTGCGTCTATTCTTTGGAAAAGCGCCGACAAAGCACCACTTGCAGCAGAAGCTATGGGTGTAACCGCAGAGCGCGTGAAAGAACTAGATTTAATCAGTAATTTAATTGATGAACCTCTAGGTGGAGCGCACCGCAATTACGATGGTATGGCACGTAACTTAAAAGAACGCCTAAAACGTGACTTAGCTGATCTTCAAGCGCTTACGCTTGAAGAAATGCTTGATCAACGTTATAAACGTTTAATGTCGTTTGGTTATTGCTAAACGCATTAAATGTTAAAAAAAAAGCCGCTTATGCGGCTTTTTTGCTTTAAAATGTTCAGAGTTTTTATATTAAAGTGCGCCCATATGCATACATCAGCAATTTATCAGCAATTAAAAAAATCACTAAATAGCTATATTGAGCAAGGCAACACTGCTTTTACAGTGGCGCTCTCTGGTGGCGTTGATTCTGTGGTGTTGTTGCATTTAATGCGCACTTTAAAAGCAGATAACCCTGCAATTAATGTCTCGGCTATTTATGTTCACCATGGCTTGAGCCAGTATGCTGATGACTGGCAACGCTTTTGCAAAAACGTATGTATTGAGCTTAGTGTGCCTTATGAAACTGCGAAAGTTGTCATTGAGCAGCAGTCGCGCACAAGTCTTGAAGCCCAAGCACGCGACGCCCGTTATAAAGCACTTGATGAACTAAGCCCACAAGGCAGCATTATTTTACTGGGCCAACACTTAAACGACCAAGTAGAAACGTTTTTACTGCGCTTAAAGCGTGGCTCGGGTTTAAAAGGGCTTGGTGCTATGTATAAAGAGCGTTTACTGCAAAGTGGGCGTGTATGCTTTAGGCCATTGTTAAGTGTAACGCGCAGCGATATAGAAGCGTTTGCAGCGCAGTTTGGTATTAACCACATAACCGATGACTCTAATACAGATGAAAGTTTTGATCGTAATTTTTTACGCTCAAAAATAGTGCCTGTGTTAGCTGAGCGCTTTAATGGGTTTGAGCAATGCACTGCACGAAGCATTGAGCTACTACAGCAACAACAAACTCTACTTGATGAATATACCCAGCTTGATTTAAATAAGTGTGTTAACGAGCATCAAGCACTGTGCATTGGCCAAATAAGTGAATACAGCGCAGCGCGCATAGCAAATATAGTACGTGCGTGGCTTGCTCTATTTACTCAAGTGATGCCATCACAAAAGCAACTTGAGCAAATTATTAATCAAGCAATGTGCGCAAAAAACGATGCACAAATGCGTATCGACTTGCTAGATGGACAAATACGCCGGCATCAAGGTTATTTGTATTTTGTAACACCAAGTGAAGTATTAACAGATACAGAGCTGAATCATTCAGAACTAAAACTTGCTGATGGGCGTTTATTAATTAAAAGGGCTGGTAGCGGTGTAAGACCTCCACACGCTAATGAGCAAGTAATAGTGCGCTTTAATTGCAATAGTGCGCGTATAAAACCACTTAAAAAGCCTGGTAGTAATACAGTTAAGCATTGGTTTAAAGATGCAAAAATAGCACCTTGGCTTCGCGCCAGCGTACCGCTTATTTTCTATAATGATGAATTAGTGCAAGTGGTTGGTTATTTTATAAGTGCTAAGTATGTTGATGAAAATGGTATTTTTTGGGAGTGTAAATAAATGAGTAAACAGCCGCATGTTGGTTTGTCGTTAGTGACTAAAGCGCCAATGGGTATGCTGATAACGGCCGTAATAGCTATTATCGCTAATGTTTTACTTGAGTTAAATATAGTTACGTTAGGTTATGCAGTTGCGGGTGGAGTTGTATCTTCAGTACTTTTATTAGCTTATTGGTTAGGTAAAGGTGGATTGTTTTTTATTTTAGGCGTGAGCCTGCCACTGCTTTTAGTATTATTTACACCGCTTGCTACAATTACCGCATTACTTAATTTAATTAGCGGATTCTTTTTCGGCTTTTGTGCTGCTTTGTTTATTTATAAATTGGTAAGTGTAAAACCTTAGGGGTGAAATTTTAGCAATAAAAAAGCCTAGCGGGGGAAGCTAGGCTTTTTTATTCAATTAGTTTAAGCAAATATTAGTAGGCTTTTGCGCAGTTTCTGCCAGATGCTTTTGCTTTGTATAAGCCTTTATCTGCTCGAGCAAATATTTCAGTTTCGCTGTCTTGGCTATTAGCTAAAGTAAAACCAATACTGGTTGTTACTTTGTACTTAGACATTAGTGGCGATTTTCTTACTAAGCACATTATGCGTTCAGCAATCACTTTATTAGTGGTAAACTCAGGGTCTTCAATAAGTAAAGCAAACTCATCACCACCAAATCTAAACACTGAGTCAGTGCCACGTATGCTGCTACACAGTACTTTTGAAAATTCTTTAAGTGTATCGTCACCAATTTTATGACCAAAGTTATCGTTAACTTGTTTAAAGTTATCCAGATCAAGTAGCATTAAACTAAATGGACGCTGATAACGACGGCAGTTTTCAAGTTTTTGCAGTAAAAAGTCATTAAATTGACTGCGGTTGTTTAAACCGGTTAATGCATCTTTTGTAGCAAGCTTTAATACTCTGCTATACATCATTGCATTGCGAAGTGGATAAACCAGCGCAGTATGTAAAATATATAATTTTTTCTCAATTGCTTGCCCAAGCGGAAACTTACTAAAGTAAATTAGTTGCCCTAAGTGTTCATTACCAATAGCTAAATCAAAAATATAGGGAGTACTATTTGTGTCACTTTCTGATGTTTGCGTAGTTCCTAATGTTGATTGAAACTGTAAACCAGAAAAATTTAACAATTGTTTTGTAAATTTTGCGTATATAGCTAAAACATCCTCAATCACTAAGCTTGTTTGTAGCTCTGTAACGAGTTTATGTGTTTCTGTTATTTCGTTTGTTGGTGAATGTTCAGCCGAAAACGGCAAAAAATCACCGCGACCTGACACACGTTGCGTCAAAATATGGACGTTTTCCATTAAATTCTCCCCCGAGGGTGTTACTTTGCAATAACTAAGCTATTTTTGTGCCATATTTTAAAATTGCCTGAAAAACATATGGTTGCTATATTTACTTACAAGCTACTAGTTTAATTTAAGCGCGAGGCTGCATTTGCAAAGTATTAATGCTCAAATTTTTGGCTTATTAGTAGCGGCAGTGCTTTTTGTGTGGTTTTTTAAACGCATTGGCTTGCCGCCTATTTTAGCGTACTTAGCAACTGGGGTTTTAGCCGGTAGCCATGGTATTGGTTGGTTAGCACAATCTCATGAAATAGAGTTTGTAGCAGAGCTTGGTATTGTCTTTTTGTTATTTAGTTTGGGGTTAGAATTTTCTATCTCGCGGTTAATGGCAATGCGAAACCTAGTATTTGGACTGGGATCTCTGCAAGTAGGCATAACCAGTTTACTCTTCATTATTATCTTATATTGTTTAGACTTTTCTCTACTCACCAGCTTTACTATTGGCACAATTATGGCGCTTTCTTCAACTGCGGTGGTTGTTAAGCTATTAAAAGAGACGGGTGAGCTTAATCAGCGCCGAGGACAATTAGCCGTTGGTGTGCTGCTTTTTCAAGATATTGCTGTTGTTCCTCTATTAATAATACTTCCCTTATTTGCATCAAGCGACTCACAAAGTATTGGCTGGGCTTTAGCCTTTGCCCTAAGTAAAGGTGCATTTGTATGTGTGCTCCTTTGGGCAATTGGTAAATGGGTATTGCCCATTGTATTTAAAGAAATAGCGCAAGTACGAACCGATGAATTGTTTGTACTTACCACTATATTAGTAGCGCTATTTGCGGGCTTTTTAACGTATATGTTTGGCTTGTCTATGGCATTGGGCGCATTTTTAGCGGGAATGATGTTAGGTGAGAGCCATTATAGGCATCAGTTAGAGGCCGATATACGTCCATTTCGCGATATATTAATGGGGCTGTTTTTTGTAACTGTGGGTATGCAGCTAGATATTTTATTTGTACTGGCGCACATAGTAATAATTATTGGCGCATTGCTTGGGTTACTCATATTAAAAATTACAGTAGTAGCACTTAGTGCGCGGCTAATGCATGAACGAAACCAAGATTCACTCGCCTGTGGCATTATGTTGTGGCAAATGGGAGAGTTTGGTTTTGTACTTATCGCACTTGCTGGCCAGCATCAGTTATTAAACTCAGAGCAAGCTTCATTTTTAATTGCATTGGGTGTGCTTTCAATGGCATTTACACCATTTTTGATTGATAAAACGCCATTTATTTTAAATCGTTTAGGCATACTCGATCGCCCAAGTTTAGCGCTGGAGAGTGAGCCACAAAGTAGTACACTTTATAGCGATCATGTTGTTATTTGTGGTTTTTCGCGTGTTGGACAAACTATAGCGCGTTTTTTAAAGCCCGAAGCAATAGACTACGTTGCCATCGAAAGTAACCCAATACTTGTACAAGAAGGCAAAGCGGCTGGCGAGCCTGTAATATTTGGTTATGTTAAGCAAAAAGATATTTTAAAATGCGCAGGAGTAGAGCGAGCTCGGTTGGTGATTATTACTTTTACTGAGTTTGATCACGCGCAAGTTGTTATTGATGCCATAAAGCAAATAGCACCTAACGTTAAAATACTTATTAGGACTCGTGACGACAGCCAGCTCGATTATTTAAAAGCGCTAGGTGTAACCGAAGTGGTGCCCGAGTCGTTAGAGGCGAGCTTAATGCTCGTTTCGCATGTGTTGTCTATGTCGGGCGTACCCATGACACGTATTGTTCGCCGAGTAAGTAAAGAGCGACGTAATCGTTATCCATTAATGCAAAGTTTTTACGCAGGGTATTTTAAAGATAGCGAAGATGCCTCAACCGACCGATTAGAATATTTACACGTTGTAGCATTGCCCAAGCAAGCTTATGCGGTGAGTAAAACAATTGAAGATCTAAATTTAGAAAAGCGGCGAGTACTCGTAAAAGCACTTCGCAGAGAAGGGTCCGAAATAGACACGCCATCAGCGCAAACAACCTTGTTACCTAACGACGTTTTAGTACTACAAGGTAAACCAAGGCGTGTTGAGCGGGTAGAGCACTACCTGCTCGACGGGATAGAATAATGTGCTTGTTTGGACTTAATCTAACTCTAAAAACTCACGCATTTTAGGCAGCTGCGCCATGCCATCTTCATAGCCAATTTGCATTAAATGTTGGGTATAGCGTTTTTCAAACAATAGGTAACTGGTCAAACTCGATTGCGAATGTTTTTTAACACCGATCGTACGCAGTAATACTTTAATCGCCCACGGCATATCGTCGTAATACTGCGCGGCAATGGCGTTAAAGTTTTGCGAAGGGTTAATAACAAAGGTATCAATTTGCTTAAGTTCTTGATGTTTATCACGAGCGGGGAGTAATCCTAAAGTGCGGTTAACGCGTTCCAGTCGCTCTAAATCCGACTGCATAGTGTCGGTAAATACGCTATCAAGTAAATGCCCTGCAACAGCTGATAAGCCAGGGTAATGCGGCGAATAACCCGGTGGGTGAAGCTCTTTAGGCTGGTCGACCCCAATAATAAATATTTTTTCAGCACCTAGATGAATCGACGGACTCAAGGGCGAAAGCTGATGTATAGAGCCATCACCAAAGTAATGGTTATAAATATTTACACTTGGAAACACCATAGGAATAGCACTCGAAGCCATTAAATGCTCAACGTTAATACGCGTAGCTTGGCCTTCGCGTTTAGCGCGTTGCCATGGTGTTTGCGTATTTGATTGAAAAAACGCAACAGAGTCGCCCGTCGTATAACTAGAAGCTGTAATAGACAGCGCATCTAAATAATTACGGTGTAAGTTACGCTCTATCCGGTGTAAGTCTAAAATCTCATTGAGCAAACCACGTAGAGGGCGATTATTTAGCAAACTCGCTGGTGGGTGATTAATATGCTCTGACTGAAAGCTAGTTAAAATATTACGCGCAATATGACCAAATACGCTTAAGAAGTCACTTTTATAAACCATCGAGGTCGAAAAGTTTTTCCAAACTGATTCAAGTTTTCGTACAGCTAAATGTGCACAAGAGGCGTAACATGCTAAAGCCGCAGAGTTAATAGCCCCAGCAGAGGTGCCATTTATTACTCTAAACGGTAATGGAGCTGTACGCGGCATGCTATGAGCGAGCGCTTTAAGTACACCCACTTGATAAGCAGCTCGTGCGCCACCGCCCGTTAATAATAGGGCAATTTTTGGTTTTTCTGGATCGACTTGCTTGATTTTCATATTGGTGTTTAAACTGTTCAACGTCTTTACTTTATTTATTAACTGTAAGTCTTTAAGCTAGAAGAATCAAAGGATAACTGAGTAATAGTAAGTACAGTAAGCTTATGTTTATATTTGTAAGCTAAAATAGTTATGTATTTATAGTTACTACTCATAATGAATTTTTTCCATTCAGAGTACTCTGAGTGATAACGCACTTTTAATTTTTATGGAGTTTGTATGTCAGATAAACCAGAAGCGTCAGATGTTCAAAAACGTCCGCCTAATAACAATTTTCTTTTCGCCGTTATTATTTTAATAATAGTTGTGTGCGCAGCCGCGTTTGTACTATTAAAGCCAAGTGATGAGCCACAAACACGCACAGAGGTAGAGCAAGCGCCAAAAGAGCAACCAATGATGGAGCTTAAACCTGAAAACGATCCCGTAGTTGACGCACCATCAGTTATGCCAGAAAAGCCAGCAGAGCTTGAAGTGCCAGCACAAAGCCCAAGTGAGCCGGTGCCTGAAGTAAAACCATTACCAACGCTTAACGAAAGTGATGCGGTTGTTGTTGCTAAAATGGACGAGTACCTAAGCGACTCAGTAATGAGCTTAATGGTAACCGACGATGTAATTCGCCGTGGTGTTGTATTTGTAGATAACCTAGCTAAAGGTAAAGTAGCTAAAAAGCACACGCCTGTTGTTCAACCTGAAGAGAAATTTAGCGTAAATGAAGGTGATATTCTAACGATTAACCCTAATAGTTATGAGCGTTACACACCGTATGTAAAAATATTTACTAGCATGAGTGCAGCGCAAGCCGTTCGCATGTACGAAGAGTACAAGCCACTTATAAATAATGCTTACAGTGAAATTGGCTACGGTGATGATGAGTTTAATCAAACCTTGGAGGATGCTATCGATTTACTACTTGATACGCCAGAGCCAGAAGGTGATTTGCCGTTACTACGTGATTCAGTAACGTACCAGTATGCGTTTTCGGAGTGGGAGCAATTACCTGCGGCACAAAAACAGCTTTTACGTATGGGTCCAGAAAACATGAAAAAAGTAAAAGCAGCACTTCGTAATATAAAAGCGCAGTTAGAGAACAATTAATACGCACTAAAACAGCTAAATGCACCGCGATTGTATATGAAGTATGCAATCGCACTTTCTTTTTAGATTATCCCTTGAATAACAGAGCAAAAGTAGAGATAATCCTTCCCGCGCCAACCAAGGCCCTCAATGGTAGTCTTATTGGTCCTCTCGCAACACTAGCAGGCGAACCTGGTCAGGCCCGGAAGGGAGCAGCCACAGTTTGTGACGTGTGTGCCGAGATGTGGCTGGTAAGACTGCCACCCAAATTCCTCATTTGGGTGTTTAAATTAATAATCTTAATTCTTCAAAAAACATTTCATCTCATAAAATAATGCAATTAATTTATGGATTACAGTACAAGTTATTGTTTTATTTTTGTTGAAAGTATTAATAATAACCACGTATTAATGTTAACAAGTCGTAAGGTTGTTTCTCTTTTTAGCATATTGCTTATCCCCACTTCGTAAATGCGACTTAAGTCTAGATTGTTTAGTACGAAGTTAGGATTAGAATAATGTGAAATTTAGAAAGGGGCTCAAAATGAACTTGGAACGTATTCGCAATAGTAATCTACACAATAAAGTTATGTCTGCTGAGCAGGCTAGTCTGTTTATTAAAGATGGAATGACTGTAGGGATGAGTGGCTTCACTCGTGCCGGAGAAGCTAAAGCAGTACCCAGAGCGTTAATTGAGCAAGTCAAAAAAAATCCAATAAAAATAAATTTAATGACGGGCGCATCTTTAGGTAATGATTTAGATAAACTACTTACCGAAGCAGGCATTTTAGCGCGTCGTATGCCTTTTCAGGTAGATAGCACCTTGCGTAAAGCGATTAATAACGGCGAAGTAATGTTTATTGATCAGCATTTATCTGAAACAGTTGAGCATTTACGTAATCATCAATTAACCATGCCTGATGTAGCTGTTATTGAAGCAGTCGCTATTACCGAAGAAGGGCATATTGTGCCAACTACATCGGTAGGTAATTCAGCGAGTTTTGCTATTTTTGCTAAAGAAGTCATCGTTGAAATTAATATGCTGCATAACCCTAATCTTGAAGGTTTGCATGATATATACATTCCTTCGTATCGTCCTACTCGCCAACCAATGCCGTTAGTTAAAGTAGATGACCGTATTGGTAGCACTGCTATTCCTATCGATCCTGCAAAAATTGTTGGTATTGTTTTTACTAACCAAAGCGACTCGTTTTCGACCGTTACCGACCCTGATGAAGACACTGCATCAATTGCGCGCCATTTGGTTAACTTTTTTAAAGACGAAGTGGCTCAAAATAAATTGCCAGCTAATTTAGGTCCGCTGCAAGCAGGCATTGGTAATATTGCTAATGCAGTGATGATGGGGCTACTCGACTCTGACTTTAAAGACTTAACAATGTATTCAGAGGTACTACATGATTCAACGTTTGACCTAATTGACGCAGGTAAGATGAGCTTTGCATCAGGCAGCTCAATTGTTTTATCGGAGCGTTGTAATGCGCAAGTATTTAATAATTTAGAACAATACAAAGATAAACTAGTGTTACGCCCTCAAGAAGTTTCTAATCATCCTGAAATAGTGCGCCGTTTAGGTATTATTGCCATTAATACTGCACTTGAGTTTGATATGTACGGCAACGTAAATTCAACACATGTGTGTGGCACACGAATGATGAATGGTATTGGCGGCTCGGGTGACTTTGCTCGTAATGCTCATTTAGCAATATTTGTGACTAAGTCAATTGCTAAAAATGGCGCGATTTCAAGCGTTGTACCTATGGCGAGCCATGTTGATCATAATGAGCACGATGTTGATATTTTAGTAACCGAGCAAGGTTTAGCTGATTTACGTGGCTTAGCACCGCGTGAGCGTGCTGTACAAGTTATTAAGCATTGTGTGCACCCAGATTATCGCGAAGCAATGTTAGACTATTACGAGCGCGCTTGTGAGCGTGGCGGGCATACGCCTCATTTACTTGAAGAAGCGTTTAGCTGGCATATTCGCTTAGAGCAAGAAGGCAGCATGAAAAAAATATCCGCAACAGATATTCCAATGCCGCTATCTGCTTAAGGTCTATTTTAGTTAATAGATAGATGCTTTGATTAACGCTCCTTTATGGAGCGTTTTTTGTATTAGCCTTGAGTGTTAAAAAGGGTTGGCCAATTATTGAAAAGAGACGCCATTACATTAGGTATATTATTAATTTAAAAGCATTAAATAAAATCCAGGGTAAGTAATAAGCGTTGCTCGTTTGCAGCCACTGGTGGCGAGCGATGGACTAAACCTGCACCCTCGTTGTCATCCCAGTATTCTCCTTTAAGCAGTGCCACATCACCTTGTTGTAGTTGATTAATATTACTTAAGTTTTCAAATAAACCAGACTCTTCATCTGGTTTACCTAAATTACCCGTACCTAGCTTTGAGCGGTTTACATCGCTGTGATTTAACCACTGCGTAGCAACGCCTTGGTAGGTAGTAACCAACCGGCACGGAATTTTGTCTACATGAAAACGCGGACACATGGGACGCTCCAATACGGTAAGCCTTAACCCAGCGCGCTTTAAATCAAACAGGCAGCAAAACATTTCAACAAGTAAGACAATGTCTTCACAAAGTGTATTAACTTCATCACGATTATTATCTTCTGGCTTAAGCGCAGTTATTAACTGATCAAAAGCGTCATTGGGCGATACAGCAAGTTCTATTGGCTTAACGCGCAGGTGGTAATCAGTGTATTAACTGCATTTGTTAATGTTTGCTCAAGGTCTCTTTTCCAAATAACAATGTTAGTGTCTTGGTTATAAATTTGTGGCAATACATTGGCATCATTATCTTTAGCTGCTCTTCGGTGAAGAGGTTCCGCCGGTTTTATTTGCGCAGTTATTGGGGCTAGTGCGTTCATTATTCTTCCTCCCAAATAGGAAACGGGTCTTTATAGGTTCTCCAAAAGTCCTTACCCTTGAGTACGGCATCTTCTGATAATAAGCAGTTATTAAGCGCGTTCATCATGGCTTGTTGATCTAACGATTGACCAATAAACACAAGCTCTTGACGCATATCACCAAAAGGCTCTACCCATTTATTATTAATATCAGCAAGCAGTTCGGGCTCGGTAGGCCACTCTTGTTGGGGGATGGCCTTAAAAAACATACCAGCAAATCCGTAGTGAGCAATACCGCCTGCTTGGCTCCATTGCCCGCAAAATAACGGACGCGTTGCTAGCCAAAAATAGCCTTTTGAGCGGATAAGCTTGCCAAATTGCTCTGTACTGTGAAGAAAGTTATAAAACTTTTCAGGATCAAAGGGGCGCCGAGCTGTGTAATTAAAGCTGTTAATTCCGTATTCTTCGGTTTCGGGGATATGTTCACCGCGCATTTCTTTAAGCCAACCAGGAGCTTGTTGAGCTCGCTCAAAGTTAAATAGGCCGGTGTTGAGTACTTCATTTATATTAATATTGCCGTTTGAAATAGGAATTATTTTGGCTTGAGTATTAAGTGTATTTAAAATGGCAGTAAGTTTATTTAATTGAACAGATGTTATTAAATCAGTTTTACTTATTAAAATTACGTCGGCAAATTCAACTTGATCAACAAGTAGGTCGGCTACGCTTCGCTCGTCGTCTTCTCCTAATGATTCGCCGGTTTCTTGTAAGTCGTTTGCTTGTTCGTAGCCGTTTAAAAAATTAACTGCATCAACCACTGTTACCATTGTATCAGAGTGGCAACATCACCCAGCGAATTACCGTTTTCATCGGCAAAGGTAAATGTTTCGGCCACTGGGAGGGGCTCAGATATACCCGTTGATTCAATAACGAGATAATCAAAACGACCTTTTTTGGCCAGTTTTCCTACTTTAATCAGCAAGTCTTCACGTAAGGTGCAGCAAATGCAGCCGTTACTCATTTCAACTAGCTTTTCATCGCTGTGACCTAGCGATACACCACTTTTAATTGTTGCAGCATCTATATTTATATCGCTCATATCGTTAACTATAACGGCAACTTTTTTACCTTGTCTATTATTAAGGATATGACTAAGTACGGTTGTTTTACCGGCTCCTAAAAAGCCTGATAACACTGTGACGGGCAGTTTATTTATCATTTAGAGAACTTACTAATTTGCAATTTTCGGTATGTTATATTATATCAATTTAATATTCTAGTTATGCTGTTTATTTTATTAACCACCGCTTGATTAATTCGTAAGTAAATCCCAGCTTTAGATGCTTTTAATTCTAATATTAAGGAGTGTTAAACTTTTATTTCCGTTGATTATAGTAATGATAAGAGTTATCATTTAGCTTGTTAACTACCTACACTTCTCTCAGGAACTATCATGTTTAACCCTAATTACTTGGCATTAAGTATTTTCGTGTCTTTATCTGCTTTTTCTCAAATGACATTTGCCAAGCAAAGCGACAAAATTGAAACAATTGAAGTAACAGGCCGTGCTCAGCAATTTTACCTAGAAACTGAGAGTAAAATTGGTACTAAAACTAATTTAGATCTTATTAAACTTCCGCAATCGGCTCAGGTTTTAACAGAGCAACTTATAATTGACCAAGCGGCTCGTGACATTACCGACTTATACCGCTCAATTGCTGGCGTAAGTGAATATAGCTACTCAGGCGTAACTTTTCGTGGTTTTAGAGATGATGCCAATGTATTTTACGATGGTGTGCGCGGCGACCCGTACTCAGGCTTTGGTGTACCGCAGTTGTTTAATGTTGAACGTGTTGAAGTATTAAAAGGCCCAGCCTCAGCTTTATATGGCGGTGGCGAACCTGGTGGAATGATTAATTACGTAACCAAAAAACCAAGCTACCTAGAAAAGCGCGAATTAAAGCTCACCTTAGGTAACTACAACACGCGTGGCGCATCACTCGATATGACCGGTGGTTTAAGCGATACGATGGCTTATAGATTGGGTGGTTTTTATGAGGAGCAAGACAGCTTTCGTAACAACGCCGATTCAGCTAATACGGAGCTAACAGGCGGATTGTTATTTGATTTGAGTGATTCAACAACGCTTACAACAAGTATTGATTACATAAAACAAGACTTAGGTGGCAATCGCTTACGTGGAGTACCGGTAGATGATAACGGCAACTTTCTGGTAGACCCTTCGTATAACGCGAACGAATCATTTGACTATCAAGATATGGAAGCTTTGGTGCTTCAAGCTGAGTTAAATCATAGTTTTTCTGATGACTTCTCTGTTAGCTCTACTGTGCGATATCTTGATAATGAGCGCGACCAAGCGTATCACGAGTCGCAAAATTGGGTTGACGTAAATGGTGATGGCGTTGCTAATATAGATGATGAAACTATAAGACGAGAATACCGCAAACAGTTTCGAGCAAACGAAGAAATAAGCTTAACAACTGATTTTGTATATAACGTTGAGCAAGGTAATTTAGAGCATCAATTTTTATTTGGTGGCGATTACCATGTGGTAGAAACGCAGTACGATTACTTGCGTGCCCGATATGAGGCTGATGGTGTAGCAAACTTAAATATTTATACTCTTAATTACGGTGAAACAGACCCTAGCACCTATAATTTAACCGATTTAGATCGTGATGGCGTAGATACCGACCGCTTTGGTGTATACGCTCAAGATGTTATAAGTATTGGCGAACAATGGACCGTAATTGCAGGCTTACGCTACGATTACTTTAAAGAATTAAATAAGGAAACAGGCTTTAGCTATTCTGATAACGGTGTTACACCTCGCGTTGCAGTAACGTACCAGCCAATAGAAAACACCTCTGTTTACATAAACTACTCTGAAAGCTTTAATCCTACATCGTCGGGCGATCAGGAAGATGTGGTAGGCGAGGGCAACTTAGACCCAGAAACAGGTAAGCAAACCGAGTTGGGCATGAAAAACCGATGGTTTGATGGCAAAATAATGAGTACATTTGCTGTTTATCAAATTAATAAAGAAAACGTGGTAATGAGCAACCCTGACGATACGGGCGCGGGTGATGGTATTGCCGCACTTTTAAATATAGGTGAAGTTGAAAGCCGTGGATTTGAAACAACTTTAGTAGGCGATTTATCCGAGCATTGGACAATAACGGCTAACTACGCATACAACGATACGCAAGTAGTAGACGGCGTAACGGGTGATACGCTTTCAGATACATTTGGTGATGGCTCGCGCTTTGCTAATGCGCCGCGCCATCAGGCGGGTTTATGGTCACGCTTTGGGCTCGATTCGATTAATTCCTCTATTGCGTTTGGCGCTAATTATGTGAGTGAGCAAGTAAGCTCCGATGGTCAAAAAGTAAAACCGTTTACCGTATTTGATATGAGCTGGACGAGTCGCTTTGATGACGTATTACTAAGTGTAAATATTAACAACCTGTTTGATAAGGAATATGCTGTAAGCGGATTTAGCCAGCGTAACGGTCACTTTCCGGGTAGCCCGCGTGAAATTGTTGGGCAAATAACCTACAAGTTTTAATACTTATTAGCGCGAGTGTCTCTCGCGCTTTGTTTTAAGTATCGCCTTGCACCTTTTTATCACTATTAAATTTAGCGGATTCTTGTGTAGTGTTAATAGCCGTAATAGGGAAGGGAATTACAATGCCTTCTTTTTTATAGCGTTTATGCAGGGCTTTTATAAAAGCAGATTTAACCCAAAAGCGATTAAAGTATTCTTTTGCGCGCAGCATAACCGTAAAGTTAATACTTGATCTGTCAAAGGTATGAAAAACCACAAAGGTATTGTAATCATCAACGCCCCATTCGTGTGAAATAAGTATTTCACGAGCCACTTCAAGTGTTACTTGCTCAACAAATTCTAAATCCGAATCGTAATGCACGCTTATATCTACAGGGACGCTTAGCTCTCTTTCAGGATAAAAGTAATTAATAATACGCGATTTAGATAATTGGCTATTAGGTATAATAATCATATTATTAGGTAGCATTTTAACCCATGTAGAGCGCCAGCCTATGTGATCTACAAAGCCTTGTTCTTTTGATTCCAGCTCAATAAAATCGCCCACTCTTATGGGTTTATCTATCACTAGCTGCACGCCAGAAAAAAAGTTTTCGAGGGTAGGTTGTAAAGCAAGGGCAACAGCCAGTGATGTAATACCTAACGAGGCAATAATGGGTGTAATAGAAATACCTAACGTGCCCATTAATACTAGTATTCCTACGGATGATAATGTAACGCGTATCACGCCTTTAATTATGCTTTTTGAATTAAAAACAACGGCAGATTGTTTACCATAGTAATTAATAGTGCCAATAATAAAGCGGTCTAAAAACATAATAAGTGCCAGTAGAGCTAGTACAATATTAATGCTATTAAAAGGAATTTGTTGAGAAATAGAAGTACTAATAATGAAGGTGTCGTGCTCTAAAATGGTGAGTAGCACAATAATTGTGCACAGTGTTAGCGGTTTAGATATTGACTCTATTAGTAAAGTATCGAATATAAACTTGGTTTTTGAAGTCCATTTTTTTAGCCAGTACATTACAAAAAAGCGAATTAAAAACAGTAGTATAGCTATAAGTATGAGAGATGAAATCGCGCTTAACCAGGGGGTGCTGTTGGAAAATTCCAGCGCTTTATTTAGCATAACTTAAACCTGTTCAATATAGTTTTATATATATTGCAGCAAGTTATGTACCTTTGTTTGGAAAAGTAGCTGCCGAGTTTTGGTCGGCAGCAAATATTATACTTTTTTGGCTAACCACATACCGCCTAAGACGGCTGCAAAAAATAACAAAAATTCCATTTTAAGAGATACCAATTGAACCAAGCCAGGGCCTGGGCAAATGCCACTTAAACCCCAGCCTAAACCAAAAAATACTGAGCCGATAATTAAGCGCGCATCAATATTTTTTAAATTACTTAAATTAAATGTTCCTGAAATAAGTGGTTTCTCTTTTTTTGCAACCCATAACCATGTAAGCATCATTATTAGCATGGCAACAGCCATCACTATAATTAAGCTTCCATCCCATTGGTTTCCATAGGTAAGAAAGTTAATCACTTTAGCAGGGTTTGTCATCCCGCTAATAATAAGCCCTAAGCCAAATATAAAGCCTATAACAACCATCATAATTGCTTTCATTATTTATCCTACAAGGTTTGCTGTAATGAAGGCAACAAGCATAAATGTACATGTTGCAACCCAAGAGCGAGCAGAAAAGCGCGACATGCCGCACACGCCATGGCCACTTGTGCACCCGTTAGCTAAAGTTGTCCCAGCGCCAACTAAAAGTCCCGCAACAACAATAAGCCAAGGCGGTAATTGCAATTCGCCTTCTAATAAAGAAGGGGCAAATACTCTTACTGCTATACCTGCCAACAACAACCCTAAAATAAAGTATAACTGCCAACGAGAGTCTGAATTTGCTTTAGCAAATACAGACTTAACAATGCCTGATATGCCCGCAATTTTTCCGTATAAAACCAGTAATAACGTACACGCTATACCTATTAATGCACCGCCTATTGCAGCCGATACTGGGGTGAATTCTGTTATCATTTTTAAATTTCCCAAACAATAGAAACGCCTAAACCGGTTTGTTTCATTTCGATTGATAATTGTTGATTAGGCGCTAAATAGTTAGCACCCGTTACTTTTTTTGCTGGCGATTAATAGCACCGCTTTTAAAAATTACATAGATTCAAGCGTTTTACCGCGGGTTTCTTTAATGTATTTAACAACAAAGAATATGCTTATAAGTGCCGATAACGCATAAAAGCCATAAGCACCGGCAAGGCCAATGTTAGCTAGCATAATAGGGAAGGTCATAGTAATTGCAAAGTTAGCAATCCATTGTGCGCTTGCTGCAACAGCAAGGGCTGCACCACGAATGCGGTTATTAAACATTTCGCCTAATAATACCCATACAATTGGGCCCCAACTTAAGCCAAAAAATACCACAAATAAGTTAGCCATAATAAGTGCAAAAGTACCCATGTTATCGCTAAGGGCAAGTTTGCCTGCTTCATCAAGGCCTGCGCTACCAAATATATAAGTAAGCGCGCTTAAGCTAATAAACATACCAATACTGCCTACAAGCAGCAGTGGTTTACGGCCAACTTTGTCAACTAGGGCAATGGCAATAAAGGTCGATACAATATTAGTGGTGCCCGCTAATACATTTATAAATAACGATTGCGACTCATCAAACCCCGCGGCTTGCCAAAGCTCAGAGCCGTAATAAAACACCACATTAATACCCACAAATTGCTGAAATACACTCAGTGCCACACCCACCCAAACAATTGGGTGTACTTTTTTACTGCCATCAATAAATAAATCACGAATACTTGGCTTTTTATCGCTATGCAAGGAGCTTTTAACATCGCTTATTTGCGCATCAACATTGTCGTTCGATATTTTACTAAATACCGTTTTGGCATCGGCTACTTTACCTTGTGCCACTAAATAACGAGGCGACTCAGGAATGAACAACACACCCACTAAAAACAATACTGCAGGCACAAGCTCAGCCCAAAACATCCAGCGCCAAGCGGCTGTATCAAGTATTAAAATATTCTGCGCACTACCAGCTGCATCAGCAATTAAATAGTTACTTAAAAACGCAGCAAACAAACCCAGTACAATAGCGAGTTGTTGCAATGTAGCTAAACGACCACGAAGTGCTGGTGGCGCAACTTCAGCAATGTAGGCTGGCGCTAATACAGATGCGGCACCAATACCTAAGCCACCAAATAAACGGTAAAAAATAAACTCCGCAGAGCTTTCGCTAATGCCTGAGCCAAACGCACTAATGGCAAAAATAATCGCGGTGATGATCATAATTGCACGGCGGCCAAATTTATCAGCCAGCGGCCCCGCAGCAAGTGCACCTAAGGCACAGCCAAGTAACACAGACGCTACATTAAAGCCCGTAGCCACACTGCTTGAATTAAATGCATTACCAAGTGCCGACACCGTGCCGTTAATCACGCCCGAGTCAAAACCAAATAAAAAGCCACCAATAGCAGCCACGGCCGATATAAAAATCACGTAAACAAGAGAGGTATTTTCAGCTGTGTTGGCTGAATGGGAAGGCGGTGTGTGCGTTGTCATTATATGCCCTGAAAGTTAAATTAAATATAAAAGAGCATAATATCGTAAAGCGTTATGGTTGAATATGCTTGTGCGGGTATAAAGGGTTCGGCGGTTATAAATTGAGCCATTTTTAGAGGCTTTAGTTTAAAGACATTAGCTTAAAAAGACTGAATTTTAGTAAATAATATGCTTTGTATGGATAGTATCTGTTGGATCAATATCACTGCTCTCACCCTTTTGGTGTGTTTTTGCAATTACATAATCTGTTCGAAATTAAGTAATTGTTTACATGTGGTTATTTGGTGGTTAAGGTAAATACGTTAAAAAATAGGGTCGTTTGTCGGTTTATAAAGCGTCAAATGTCGTAGATTAAATTGTCATATTTATAGAGATACCATGTCTGTAATTCGTAGCTCAGTTTTTCAAATCATTTTTAAATCAATTTTTTTACTATCATTTAACTGTATCGGATTCTTTGCAATATATGCTGGCGCTCTTTTATTCCTTAGCGAGAGCAATACTTCGTTATCGCCAAATGAACAACTTTTGGCGTTAATTCTCGCTTTGGTTACAACATCTATTTTTGCTTGGTGGATGGTACTCAGCTTTCGGCAATACGAAATCAAAATAGACAGTGAAGTAATCCTACTTAAAGGATTATCTGGCTGGAAAAAAATTGACAAAACTTTTCCACTCTCCGATCTTGATGGTGCAGAATTAGGAACGGATTTAGCTCTATTTAAGGGAGAAAAATTGGTGGCGAAACTTTCAATGGTTTCTATAGCATTTGACAATCATTCGCTAAATAAAAGTATTACAAAAACTTTACCCGCTCCTGAGTTGGTTAAATAAATATAACAAGCCAATCCAGCAGCGGCTGATTGAGGCATTATACAACCGAGTGTTATGTACTTATGAAATTTTCATTAGTTGACGGATTTAAGCAAGCTCCTCTGCCTAAGATGAAAGGAGTTTGTATATATTGTGGTAGCCCAACCGTAGCAAAGTGTGGTTCAAAAATTAGATGGCATTGGGCGCACAAGGTAAAATGTAGTTGTGATCCTTGGTGGGATAATGAATCCCAATGGCATCGAGATTGGAAAAATCATTGGGAAGATCATAATCAAGAAATAGTATACTTTGATAAAAGTGGTGAAAAGCATATTGCAGATGTTGTTAATGAGCAGAATATTGTAATTGAATTTCAAAACTCCCCAATGTCTGAAGCTGAGTTGAAATCAAGAGAGGATTTCTACGGGGATATGATTTGGGTAATAAATGGTCGTAATCTAGCGAAAAACATAAAATTACGTGCGATGCTTCCTGATCCTCTGCATGAATCAATGGAAGATATATCTATTCATTCAAGTAATCATAAAACTCATTTCGTTTATTCTTTTATTTCTGAGTATCGAGGTCCGAATGAGTTAGTAGAAATACATAGCTCAGATAAAATAGATGGAATAATTAAATCCACGCATGTAGGACACTTCCTCTTTGAGTGGAAAAGGCCTAGATATGTTTGGTTTAAAGCAAAAAAACCAGTTTATTTGGACTTTGGACAAGGTGTCATCTGGCAATTAATGCGTTTTAACAATTATAGTAGTTTCTGTATTAAGGCATGTATTAAAAATGATTTCTTGGCAAAGTTTAAATGAGTTGCATAACAAGTGATCAATCTTATCAGTGCTAATTCATTACAGGCTATAAATAGAATTATTAGCACTATTTATAGTGCTAAATCCTCCCCAACCTCTGTCTCACACCTCAAAGTTCTCAAAGTACTCTTTTTGTAGCTCTATAGTCAGTGCTTTTGGGCGAATGCCTTGTACTAGGCCGTATACTTCTTCTTTTGTGTAACCTACCGAATTTAAAATAAGTGCAGCGACCAACCCTGTGCGGCCAGTGCCGCCTTTGCAATGTATGGCAATGGTTTGCTTTTGTAATATGGCTTGTAATATATCGGTTTTGTGGGTGTTCCAGCGTGATGTAAAAGGCTGTTGTGGTGCTTCGTCGTCATTTATAGGTAAATGAAACCAGGTTATATCGTGCTTGTTGCACTCACTATTAATGGTTTCTACGTTGTTTTTTTCAAGCTCCTTTTGCGGCATAAGTGAAAGCAGTATGTTAGTGCCAGCAGCCTTTAATGTGGCGATTGAGTCAGCTAGGTTTTGTGTTTTTGTACCAGGGCAAGGCGTAAAAATAATATTTGCGCCGTTATTGAGTGATAAAACATCGTATGGGTGCGCGCTCATGGTAAGTCCTTTATTTTTAATGAATTTGTTTTAATAAGCTCACTATAGCGTGTTTTAGTTACAAGTTTAAGATTGAATAATAAGCATAAATACTAGATACTGTTTTTATATACAGCTGTGGCGATATTATGAAAAAAGAATTACCAGCAAAATACTATTTAGCGCATTTTAGAGAGCTTATTGAGTTTGTAACAAGTAAATGTATGCATTTACTTGAGCCTAAACATAGTGAATTTATTAGTAAAATTAACCAGCTTGATGAGCAAAGCCTGTGCATGTTGGCGCGTGTGTACTCGCGAAAGCCTTATTTGGTTCAGGCGCAATCGCTCAATTATGAAGAAATAACATCGCCACATCAGGCTATTTATACGCTTAAAAAAGCCGATATTTTATTTGAGCCAAACGAGCAGTATTATTCGCAGCTTTTAGCGCACTTAACCAAACCTTCTTTGGTTGAGTTGCTAAGTAATTACGGCGAGCAAATAAGCTTTAAAAAGAGCGCCGCTAAAGGGGCGCTGGTGGATATCGCGCGTGAGTTTTTTAAAGCATGCCCACAAGAGCTTGCGCCACTTTATAGCCAGTATGTAATTAATAACCGCAGTGATTACTACGAGTATTTTGAGTTTTTATTTGCAGGCAGACTAAGCAGTGGCGATGTAAATCATCAAAACCGTTTTGTAATGCGAGACTTAGGCTTAACCGCTACGCGCGAAGGGCACAGTGAGAGCTTGTCGCGCTTTGAAACACTAGACGAAGCGCAATCAAACTATTTATTAAACCGTTACCGGTTAGCGTTTAAAAATATAACCGATAAGAGCGACTATGTTGCCTTAGCGTCGCAGGTTTTAGTGCAAGCTGCACATGGTGCAATTGCCGTTGCATTAAAAAATAAATTATTAGTTAGGCTTTATAGGCAATTAAAAGGTGTTGATAGCGAACTTGCTTTTAGCTTACTTGAAGGGTGCGTGGATGATAGCGAAGCACAAGAAATTCAAATAAGAGAGCAATACAGGCTTGGCAATAAAGAGTGGGTAAAAGCACGATTAGAAGCCATTATCGAAAATCCACTTACTGATGATTTGCTGTATTTTGCTGACGATTTTTTAATGCGTAAGTTTAATAAAAAAACACGCTCGCGTTTAAGTGCCATGCTTGCCGACACTCAGTGCGTGCTAGAAATAGATGAACTGTACCGAGGTGAAGTAGAGCAGGGCGTAAACGATTATTATACTCGCCAAGGTATGGCTGTATTTAATACCGAAAACACGCTTTGGCAAAGTTTGTTTGGTTTAGTATTTTGGCATGAGTTATTTATAGAGTCGCCTTACCCGCCATGCAATGAGTTTGATATTTATCCGCAAGTATTAAGGCTTGGTAATTTTTATGAAGCGCAGCAAACACAAATAAATGAGCGCTTAGCGCAGTGCCAAACGTCGCAAGCATTACTTAATTTGGTATGCAAAAATGCAGCGCAATACTTTGAGCAACCTAACGGCTTGTTTAGATGGCGTAGCAATTTATTAGAGCCACTAGAAGCGCTCATTTTAAACAGCCCTATTAAGGCGTTAATTGCGCACTTAACAGCCATGAGTAAACATTATTTACAGCTAAAAGATGGCTACCCCGACTTAATGGTTATCAATAATGGCCAAGTACATTTTGAAGAAGTAAAAGCCCCAGGCGATAAGCTTAGGCGCAACCAATTAACCACTATTGATAACTTAAAAAACGTAGGCTTTACAGTACACATTGCTGCGGTTAAATGGTTTGTAGATCCTAACCGTATTTACAGTGTGGTCGATATAGAAACCACAGGCGGCTTAAAAGGCGGTAACCGTATTACCGAAATTGGCGTAGTTAAAGTACAGCACGGTAAAGTAATTGATACTTGGACAAGCTTAGTTAACCCCGAGCGCCATATACCTGGATTTATAACGTCACTAACTGGTATTAGCGACAGTATGGTTTACAACGCACCTGTATTTGCCGAAATAGCACAGCCATTGCTAGATAAACTCGCAGGCAGTATTTTTGTAGCCCATAACGTTAACTTCGACTACGGCTTTATTAAAAAAGAATGCGAGATGGCAGGGCACTTTTTTAAAATGCCAAAAATGTGCACCGTGGTTGAGTCGCGCAAAGCGTTTAAAGGCTTAAAGTCGTATTCGCTGGGCAATCTCTCATCGCACTTTAATTTAAATTTGACCAGCCATCACCGGGCACTTGCCGATGCAACCGCGACTGCAGAGTTGTTGTTACTTATTCGGCAATCCCAAAGTAGTGAATAAGCAGTAAATCTTAACGCAAGAAGTAGTATGCACTTTTAATCACTTAGCTTGTTTTAGCTAAGTGCTTCTTTCGTGGTAAAAAACCAGTAACCAGCATTGTGCCTACAATTACAAATAGTGCGCCTAATAGTGTATTTGGCCCTATTTGCTCATCTAAAAATAAATGCCCCCAAAATATGCCAAATAATGGAATTAAAAAGGTGACAGTGAGTGCTGAAGTTGGGCCTATATCGTCAATAAGTTTAAAAAATAATATATACGCAAGCGCGGTACATACTACGCCCAGTACTAATACACCTAGCATAACGTTGGTGGTTGGAACTTCACGTATTGGCATAAATAAAATAAGTGGCAATACCATAAAACTCGACGCCCACATTGAGCTATGAGCGTTATCGAATGGAGCCAATTTGGGCGCATTTTTAGTGTAATGCGATGCAATGGCATAGCAAAGTGAAGCGCTTAATGCTGCTACTATAGCTATGATTGATTGGCTATTTAATACAAAGTGATTTTGGCCAACGAGTATTGCAACACCTATTAAGCCAAGCAATAAACCAAGCACCATACTTTTGGTGGGCTTTGTTTTTGTCCATAAAATACCAACTACTGCGCCCCAAATAGGGGTTGTTGAATTTAAAATTGATAAAGTAGAAGCGCTTATAGTTTGAGCTGCGTAAGCAAAAAATAAAAATGGCAGAGCAGAATTAAACGCGCCTATAATAAAAAAGTGTTTTTTGTGTTCAGTAAAGGCTAAACGGCGTTTTAAATACAAAGCAACAATAAATAAAGTAACTGCAGCAAAGCCTACTCTAAGCTCAATTAATACCGCAGGCCCCAAGCTGTTAGCGGCCATTCGCATAAATAAAAAAGAAGCGCCCCAAATAGCGGCCAGAAAAAATAATCGCAGTAAGCTTGCTAAGGTCATGATAGTATTTTAATTATGCTGATTGGTTTTTAGAATAACAGGGTTTATAAAAAGTGTAAGCCATATTCGGAACTGGCATATAAAAATAATAAATTAAGGATAAGAATGAAAAAGTTCTCAGTAGCTTCTATGGTATTTATTACTTTGTTGGGGGGATGTAATTCAAGCCCAATCAACCTTTACAGTGATACCACCATGAAAAAGAATGAATACAATGGTATTAAAGCGTATCGAAAAGGACAGTTTGAGGCCGCTTTTAATTATTTAAAAGAGCCTGCTGGGCTAGGCTATAAAAGCGCACAATACACGTTGGCGTTTATGTTTTTGAAAGGCCAATACTTGGAGCAATCTACTAAACTAGGGATGGGCTGGCTAGGCGTTGCAAAAGAAGCGGGGGTTGAAAATTGGACTGCGCAATACGATGCATTTTAGAGTGCAGCGAGTACACAGCAAAAACAACTAATAGATGAAACAGTTGCGTTGTATATAACGCAATTTGGCGTTAAAGCACAAAATATGACCTGTCGTCGTTCAACTTCGCCTAGGCGCACATTTGGTGAAGTTAAAATTGATTGCACTAAGCACGAAGGTATCGTTACCGAGTACGACATACAAATAATAGAATAGAGTTATGACTTTTCTAGCTTCTTTTCAAAGTCGCTTTTAACTATTTCAAGTGCTTTAAGTACTTCTTCTGGAGCAACATCGTGTTGCTCTAGTATCATAATTAAATCTACTGCAAGTTTCATATGTGTAGGGGCTTGATCAAGTGGACTTGTCATTTAACTCTTTCTTTTTTGATATTTGGCTAATGGCAACATTTATTGCTGTTTGTACACGTTGTTCCATATGTATGCGTTCTGATTGCGGTAAATAAAACGCCATATCTACATCGTAGCGAATATATCGTGGCGGGAGCTGATTTAGTACCGTACAACAAAAGTCAGCCATTACATCTTCATCATATTTTTCATCAAGTTTAAGTTTGATAACTTCCTCGACTACAATCTTTTCGTAATAGTTGTGTATGTCTTCGTGTAATCGCATATTCCCACCGCTTTAAAATAATCCGTTTAACTGAGTCTATACTATGGCTTGCTATAAATCGATAGCGGCTTTAAATAGTTGTTTATGAACATTAATTAGTGAACTCAAATTACGCTGATAACCTCCGCCTAGGCCGCACATTAGTGGGATTTGGTGTTGCTTACAAAAGTTGAGAGTAAAAAAGTCGCGTTTATATACGCCATCTAGTGATACTTCAAACAAGCCTAACTCGTCTTTTGTGTAAATATCAGCACCTGCATTATACAAAATAATATCGGGGTTATGAATACGCACGCAAAAATCGAGTGCTTGCTCTAATGTAGCAAGGTACTCAACGTCGGTTGTTTTAGCGGGCAATGCAAAATCGTAGGTGGACTCTTGCTTATTACGAGGAAAATTTTGTTCACAATGAATTGAGCAGGTAATAATTTGGTCATGGTTTTGAGTGATTTGTGCTGTGCCATCGCCTTGGTGTACGTCGCAATCAAAAATTAAAACAGTGTCGGCTTGCTCTGTATTTATTAAATGTGCTGCTGCAATAGCTAGATCGTTAAAAATACAAAAACCGCTGCCGTAATCACTGTATGCATGATGATAGCCACCACTTAAATTAGCCGAAAAACCATGTTTTAGCGCGTGTTCACTACTTTGGATACTTGCCCCAACTGATAGTAATGTGCGCTCTACCAATTCATTTGAATAAGGAAAGCCCATTTTTTTTATGGCTTTATTGCTAAGAGTCCCATTTAAAAAGTCATCTATATAACGTTGGCTATGACATAGCGAAAGTTGAGATTTGGTTGCTTTTTTAGGCTCTTGAAAGTGAATAGCCGAAACACCTAGGTTTTCTATTTCTGTTTTAAGTAACTTATACTTTTGAATAGGGAATCGATGACGTTCTGGGAGTATAAGGTCTGAATACAATGGATGATAATAAAGCTGCATAGTAAAGTGCGCCTTAACGCAGCTGCTGTTTTTCTACTTGTTGAATTTTATCTTCGGTGGCAGAAATTGCTTTTCTGCAGCGGCCTAATCGAGCGTGTGTGCTTAATATTTCAAGGTTAAGCTTTTGTGCTTTAGCAGGCGAGGCTTTATCCATTTGCATTTTTCGCTCTTCAATCATGAGCACTAAACGGCGTTCAAACTCATGGTTTTGTTTTAATTCGTCGTAAAGCTCATGGGATGATTGCATTATTTTTTGCACAGCTTGCTTATAAACGGTTTGCTTAGGGCGTGGTTTATAATGGCTTTTGTTTTCTTTAACCCAAATAGGCGTTGATTTAATAACATTGAATACAGCTTGTATTTGAGCTGCAATACGTTCAAGCGCGTAGGTATAAGCATGGCGATGCTCGCTTGGCGGTAACCTTGAAACTTCGTCTTCTATTTCTATTACGTAATCGACTAGGTTCATGCTTTTGGTACTAAAAACTGCGCGGTCAAACAAGCTAGGTTGTGCTTGCATGTAACGATTTTTAGAAAAAAGTTTAGCTTTATCAAATTGCTCAGCTTGTTGTTTTAGCGTTGCAACTTGTTGGCGTAGTTTATCTAAAGCCATTGAATGCATATTAAAAGTAAGCCTCGTAAATTAGTTTTAATGCTAAAAGTATAACCATAGTATTAAATACTGGGCGAATAAATTTGCTACCAAAACGTATTGCTGAATGCGCCCCAAACCATGCGCCTAGCATAATAAAAAAGCCCATTGTTATGCCAAGTAAAAAGTTTACATGGCCGAGTGCAACAAAGGTAATTAAAGATATAAAGTTAGACACAAAATTCATTGAACGCGCTAAACCACAGTTGAGTAGCAGGTTCATTTTGTAAAGCATGCCATTAGAAGCAGTCCAAAATGTACCCGTACCTGGGCCTGCTAAACCATCAAAAAAGCCTAATGCTAAACCTTGTAGCCATTGTTTTATTTTCATCGCTTTGTTTAGTTTAGGAAGTTCATCGCCTTCGGTGGTGCTTAAATTACCAAATAAGCTATAGCCAGCAACTAAAATAATAATAATGGGGAGTAGTTTGTTTAAAAAATCGATACTTAAATGATCAACAATAACAGTACCTATCAATGCACCTATTGCGGTAGCAATAATGGAGGCTGCCCAAAACTTAGGACTAAATAAGTTCTTTTTATAGTATGTATAGCTTGCCGTTAACGAGCCAAAGCTAGCCGCTAATTTATTGGTGCCTAATGTTAAATGTGGAGGTAAGCCAGCAGTTAATAAAGCGGGTACAGTTAACATGCCACCGCCACCGGCGATAGCGTCTATAAAACCTGCGGCAAGTGCAACAGCACATAAAACAGCCCAGGTTGTTGGATCGAGTGCGAGTTCAAACATTAATAATCTATTTGTCTTTTAAAAGGTGGTAGGGTGTCGAGCATGGCTTTACCGTACCGCTTAGTAACTAAGCGTCTATCGAGAATAGTAATACAGCCTTCATCACTCTCTTTTCGCAGCAGTCTACCACAGCTTTGCACCAATTTCTTTGCGGCGTCTGGTACGGTAATCGTTAAAAACGGGTTGCCGCCTTTGCTTTGTACAAACTCTGCTTGCGCTTCTTCTATTGGCGAAGTAGGTACCGCAAACGGAATTTTAGTAATTATTAAGTTCTCTAAATATTTTCCAGGCAAATCAAGACCTTCAGAAAGGCTTTGTGTTCCAAATAAAATACTGCATTTGCCTTCGTCTACATTTTTAGTGTGTAATTTAAGCAATGCTTCTCGCGACATTTCACCTTGTACTAATAAGTTAAAACCTTTTGTTCTAAGAAACTTTGTTACGTGGTCCATTTGCCAGTAAGAAGCGAATAGTACAAGGTTCGCTTTTTTATCATTTAGGTACTCTGGTAATGTTTTAGCTAAGTGATCACTAAAGTCTTTATCGGTAGGTTCTACTTTTGATACCGGAATACGTAAAGTGGCTTGTTTGGGGTAATCAAATGGAGAAGGTACTTTAATAAATTTAACGCCTTCTTCTTTAGCAAGTCCTGTTTCGTAGGCAAAGTGATCAAACGAACCCAACGCGCTTAATGTGGCCGAACATAAAACAGCGCCCGCGCATTCTCGCCACAATTTATCTTTTAGGTAGTAACCTACTTCGATAGGGCAGTCGCTTAATAGGTGATCGTGATGGCTTTTGTATTCAAGGCGTTTTATCCACCGTGCATGAGGAGCACCTTCGCCTTTTTTTGCGTAACTAAACCATAGTTTGTTTAGTTGCTCTAACCTGTTTATGTATTGTCCGCTTTCGCCCAATATGGGGTCGGCAACGTAAGGTTTTATATCGCCATCGCTCACATCTTGGGTAAGGGTGTCGTGCATTTTGTTCAAACAGCGCAGCGCATCTTGCGTGGCTTCGCTTATGTCTTTCGCTTTACTGTGCAGCGATTGTGGAATTTCACCGTGTTCAAAGCGGTAAGTATCGTCTTTTGAGTATTCAAAGTCGGCATTATCAAGAATATCGCGAACTACTTTTAAATCTTTATTCGCATCGTTAATACTGTCGCAAAGTTTAAAGTTTTGACCAATGGCTCTTTGCCCCACTAAAACCTTCGCCATTTTCCCGCTAAACTTGGTGAGCTTATCAAGCCATTCTATTGTGCCTTTAATCGTTGCTGCAGCCGATGAGAAATCGCGTGTTATATGTGCTAAATGATGCGCTTCATCAATTACATAAATGGTATTGTCGGGCTCTGGTAAAATTTTACCACCGCCTAAGTCTAAATCGGCAAGTAGTAATGAGTGATTAATTACTAGTACGTCCATTTGCATTAATTGATTACGAGCAAGCTGAAACGGGCACGTTTGGTGTGCCTTCATTTGGCGCTGGCATGAGTGTTTATCGCAGGCTATTAAATTCCAGACTCTATCGGGTACAGTATCGGCCCAGCTGTCTCTATCGCCTTGCCATTTCTTATTCACATAGGCGTTATATAGCTCATTTAAACACTTGGTTTCCATTGCGCTCAATGGTGAAGTAAGTGTTGGCATAAAGTCCATTTGTGTTTGGCTATCGCCGTTTACAGCATTATGTAATTTGTGGGCGCAAATATAACGATGGCGACCTTTTACTAAATCAAATTTAAAGTCGAGGCCTGAATGCTTTTTAAAAAATGGGAGTTCTTTTGCTATTAATTGTTCTTGCAGTGCAACGGTTGCGGTAGAAATAACTAGCTTCTTTTTTTGTGCTAAGGCCAGAGGCAATGCGCCTAAGCAATAGGCAAGAGACTTACCTGTACCGGTGCCTGCTTCAATTACGCAAATGCGCTGCTTTTTATGGTATTCGCCAGCAAGCGTTTTTGCTATTTCGGCTACAAGGTAGTTTTGACTGCTACGAGGGCGATAATCGTTTAGGTTTCTAGCCACATGCTGGTGTACTTGCCTAATTGTTTTTTTTAGTGAGTCAGAAAGCATGGGATGATTTACCTAAAGTATGTATATAATTACAGTGCTATGGATTTTAGAGTTATAAGAGTGTAACTACAAGAAGTGATGAGATTAATTTAGCAAATAAAGTATCTGAGTGTTTATTTATGTTGAATGTATGGCTTTAAAGCATTTTGAATTAAGTAAAAACTTACATATATATGTATAAGGTTTAGTAATAATGTACTTAACAGCCGGTTTTATTGTTTCTTCTCATGCTTATGATACAGCTAACGGCATCTGCTACGAAGCGTGGTTTTGTAGTGATAAAGGGCCTATAAAAACGGTGTCGACTAACGAAAATGCGCTGTTTTTTATCAAAAGTAAAGATGCTGAAATAGCGAATGAAATATTAGCAGCTGAGTCACTTACCTTTAATATTAAAAGTCTTGAGTTAAAAAGCTTTCAGCAAGAAGATATGTCGGCCTGTTACTTCAAGTCACTTAAACACTTTTATTGCGCTACTAAAGCTTTAAAGCAGCGTGGAGTTGTATTATTTGAAGAAGATATTCGACCAATAGAGCGCTACCTAATGGAGCGTTTTATAAAAGGAGGTGCTTGGATAACGGGTAATGTATTTAAGCAAGATGGCTATACATTAATAACCAACGCTAAATTAAAAGCGAATGATGAGTATTCCCCAGCTCTTAATAAACTCTCGTTAGACATTGAATGTAACGAAAGTGGCGTTTTGTTTTCTGTTGGACTTGTGGGCTGTAATTTAGACTGTGTTTTAATGATTGGCGAGCCAGATAGAGAAGCTGCAAACCTAGAGTTTGATATTATTTGGTGTGTAGATGAGGCTGAGCTGTTAAGGGGGGTAGAGCATTTTATTAAGCTTAGCGATCCTGATGTCATAATTGGCTGGAATGTAATTGAGTTCGATTTTTCGGTTATTCATGAAAGAGCTGAAGCACTTGGGGTTAAGTTATTACTGGGTAGGGGAGAACAACCTTTATATGTTCGAAAAGGACACTTTACTCGAGTATCGATTTCCGGGCGATGTGTGGTTGATGGAATAGACACATTAAAAAACGGTACATATAGTTTTGAGAGTTTTTCTCTAGCTAATGTTTCAAATCAAGTGTTGGGTGAGTCTAAATTAATCGACACGGCTAATAGTTTGCAGGAAATTATTAGGCAATTTAACGAAGATAAACTTTCTTTAGCAAAATATAATCGACAAGATTGTATTTTGGTAAATAAAATTTTTGATAAATTAAAGCTACTCGATTTTTCTATTATAAGAACAAAGCTCACAGGATTAGAGCTTGAAAAAAAGGGCGGCTCTGTCGCTGCTTTTATTAATATGTATTTACCATTACTGCATCGCAGCGGTTATGTTGCCCCTAATATGGGCGATCATGGACTTACATTTGAAAGCCCAGGCGGTTATGTCATGGAGTCTATTCCTGGGCTTTATAAAAATGTCATTGTTTTAGATTTTAAAAGCTTGTACCCCAGTATTATGCAAACTTTTTACATTGATCCACTTGGATTAATAGAAGGTCTGCAAAATCCTGAACATAGTGTGCAGGGGTTTAATGAAGCCGTATTCTCGCGAGACAAACACCACCTGCCTCTACTCGTTAAAAGCTTAGCGTCTCAAAGGCAGTTTGCCAAAGACAATCAAGATAAAATGCTCTCTCAAGCAATCAAAATAATAATGAATAGCTTATATGGTGTTTTAGGCTCAAAAGGGTGCAGGTTTTACGATCCCAGGTTATCGAGCTCTATTACGTTAAGAGGGCACGAAATAATGCTACAAACTAAAAAGTGGATAGAAGATCTTGGTTATAGCGTTATTTATGGTGATACCGATTCTACATTTATTAAGTTGGATGATGAGCTAACACCAGATGAGTGTAATGAAATTGGTGTGTTTTTAGCTAAAAAGATAACTATAGATTGGATTAACGAGATTAAACAAACGCACAACTTAACAAGTCATTTAGAAATAGAATTTGAATCTCTTTATAGCCCTTTCTTTTTACCAACAATAAGAGGGAAGTTAGTTGGCTCTAAAAAGCGCTACGTAGGTAAATTAATTAAACCAAACGAATCAAAACTAGTATTTAAAGGATTAGAAACGGTAAGAAGTGATTGGACTAAACTTGCTCAACAATTTCAGTTCGATTTATTTACTAGTCTTTTTGATGGAAATTTAAACATAAATGACCTTGTAAAAGACTATACAACAAAGTTATTTAAAGGTGAGTTTGATGATTTACTCATATTAAAAAAGAGATTAGGTCAAAACTTAATCGATTATAAGAAAAATATTCCCCCTCATGTACAAGCAGTTAAAAAACACCAGAAAAAAAATAGCGAATTTACAGTTAATAGAGGCGAATTTGTTACATTTGTTTACACAACCGCTGGGGTTGAGCTGTATCAAGGCTTTCATAGCTATGACTATGCAATTTATGTGGAAAAACAGATTGTACCGCTAATTGAAATGGTCGATCTTATTTTGAACTGCAATGTTTGTTTTGGGTTAAATTATCAGGGTGAGCTTTTTTAATAATACCACAAATAGCAACATATCTGTGTTTTCATACTGTCCACATCTTATTTATTCTGGTTTGTTGCAATTTTAATTATTATATTCGCAAACATTTCTTTTTTTGCAAAGAGTTGTTAACTTTTTGTTGGCTTCTTGGTGTTTTTTGTTTATTATTTGCCTTAGTTGCTGTTAATCTTATGTAACTAAAATAATTAAATAATGATTACTACTATCAAGTAGTGACACCAGGGAGAATCAAATGTTAAACAATCAAGTAGCTAAAGCAGTGCGTGTCGCACTTGCATTTGGCGCAGCTTCAACAGCTGCATTTTCAGGTAATATAATGGCAGCCGAAGGCGCCGATAAAGTGGAAAGAATTGAAGTAACTGGTTCACGTATCAAAAGAACTGATATGGAAGGTGCGAATCCAGTACAAATATTAACACGCGATGACCTAATTGCTTCAGGTATTGGTAACGTAGGTGACATTCTTCAAGAAATTCCTTCAGTTGCTGGTGCTGGTACTAATGCTTCTGTTAATAATGGTGGCTCAGGCGCGGTGCGTGTATCTTTACGTGGTTTGGGTTCTTCAAGAACGCTAGTATTATTAAACGGCCGTAGAATGGTTGCGTCGGGTAGTGGTGCAAACTCTTCTGTAGATTTAAGTACAATCCCTACAGCAATTATCAAGCGAGTTGAAATTCTAAAAGACGGTGCTTCTGCAATATACGGTTCAGATGCTATTGGCGGTGTAGTTAACGTTATTACACGTGATGATTTTGAAGGTTTTGAAGCTACAGCAAGTTACGATGCTTCGACACACGGCGGTGATGGCGAAACTAAGAGCTACGATTTTACTGTAGGTTTAACAAGCGATAAAGGCAGCGTGGTAGCTAGTGCATATTACGTTCAGCAGGGTTCTCAGTCTTCTGGTGATAGAGACTGGTCTAAATTTTCTTTAGACATGGATCATACAGGTGAGCTTTCTAAAGGTGGTTCTTCAGCTCCACCATGGGGTCGTTACAACGGTATTGATGGTTCAGTAGCTGGTGAAGATTGTTCTTCTTTTACTCACGGTGCAGCTAATGGTCCAGGCCAATCAGATCCAAGCGATTTTTCTAATCCAACTGGTTATGATTGTTGGGATTGGGATAAAGATACTTACAACTTTGCTCCTGTAAACTTTCACTTAACTCCGGCTGAGCGATATGGTGTATTTGTTCAGAGTAACTATGAGTTTTCTGATCATGTTCGTTTCTTTTCAGAAGTTAGTTTAAACCGCCGTATTTCAGATACTAAGCTTGCTCCATTACCTCTAGCACCACTTGCGTTCTTTGGTGTGACAAATGCAAATTATTCTGCAGATAACTACTATAACCAACAATTTGGTCCTAAAGACAGAAATGGTGACTCAGTTGAAATTTCTGATTGGCGCCGTCGTATGGTTGAAACTGGCGGTCGAGATACTCAATTTCGCGTAGATACAGTTCGCGCAGTAGTTGGTTTTGAAGGCGATATCAATGACGATTGGGGTTATGAAGTTTCATACATCTTTGGTTCAAGTGATTCTACAACTAAACGAGCTGGCGGCGTAAACTTTGAAAAAGTTTCACAAGCCGTAGGTCCTTCATTCCAAGACGTTGACGGTAGCATTGTATGTGGAACTGTAGATGATCCTATCGCTGGTTGTACATCATTAAATGTATTTGGTATCCCAGGAACTGATACTCAAGTTACTCAAGAAATGTTAGATTTTATTTCGTTTGAAGCTCACGATTTTGGTTCAAACGAACAGCAAATTATTAGTGGTAGTGTATTTGGTAGTGCATTTGAATTACCAGCAGGTAGTTTAGGTATGGCATTTGGTCTAGAACATCGTGAAGAGAAAGGTGGTGATTTCCCTGATGCACTAATAGCATTAGGAATTACATCTGGATCTAGCCGTCAAGAAACATCAGGCAGCTACACTGTAGATGAGGCTTATGCTGAGTTTAATGTACCATTATTATATGACGCACCTTTTGCAAAAGTGTTAGAGCTAGATTTAGCAATTCGTTATTCTGATTATGATACTTTTGGCGATACTACAAACCATAAAGTAGGAATTAAATGGTCTCCTATGGACGGCCTTATGTTCCGAGGAACATCATCTACTGCATTTAGAGCACCTTCAACTTCTGATTTATTCTCTGGCGCATCAGATAATAGCCCTGAAGTTTCGGACCCGTGTGCTACTAACCCTACATCATTCTGTATAGCTGACGGCGTACCAGCAGCTGGTTTTGAACCTATTGGTGACCAATTATCTTCTACTCTTGGTGGTAACCCAGAGTTGCAACCAGAAGAAGCTGATATATTTACAGTTGGTGTAGTTTATAGCCCTGAGTTTGTTGATGGTTTATCTTTCACAATCGATTACTGGGATATCGAGCTGGAAAATGCAATTAGCTCTGTAGGCGAGCAGTTAATTTTAAACAAGTGTGCTGAAAGCGGTACATACTGTGATCAAATAACTCGTTATACATCAGGTATTTTAGCTGGTAACTCAAGTGACATTGATAACAGAAACATAAATGTTGGTGGTGTAGAGTCATCTGGTTACGATTTTAATGTTGCTTATACAACTGATACGTCAATTGGTTCATTATCAGCAAGCTTAGATGCAACTTACTATGACGACTACACAATAACTCAAGCCGACGGTTCAACACTTCAAAATGCTGGCTACTACCGCCGAAATAGTGGTGATGGTAACTTCCCTGAGTGGAAAACTAACTTCAATGTATCGTTAGCTCAAGAGAATTGGTCTGCAACTTATGCATTGCGTTACATTGGTGAGGTTGAAGAAAACTTTACAAATATTGACCCTGATGATTTAGCTGATGTTAACTCTTCATTTAGAACTGAAGCCGTTAATATCGGTGGTACTCTTGATTCTTATGATGTTATCAGAACCGTTGACTCACAAGTAATACACAATGTTCGCTTTAGTTACTTCCTTGATAACTACACAGCTACTGTTGGTATTAATAACGTATTTGATGAAGATCCTCCGTATGCAGCAACAGGATTTAACGATAATACTGACCCTCGTACTTACAATACAACTGGTCGTCACATATTCTTGACTCTTAACGCTAAGTTCTAGAGTTCAGAAAAACAACAATAAAGCGCTAATATTTATAATATTAGCGCTTTTACTTTAAGGGAATAAAATGAAAAAGCTAATCGTAATAATCATTTCAAGTTTACTATTTCTATCTGGTTGTAGTTCACTGAGTGAAGACTCTCTAAGCAGTAATGAAAATATGGTATGCGAAAAAATAGCGGTGACAGGTAGTAATATTAAAAAGCGTACATGCATGTCAAAAGAATTGGCAGAAGAAAGACGCAAAAAAAACCAAGAGGCAATGAGAGAAATTAACAAAAGAGGGAATATTTACCAAGATAGGAACTAATTTTACTACTAAGTTTAATTGCAATACTTTAACTTATGTTTGAAATCTTGATGTGTTAGTACTAATAATAATGCGGACAGATTATCTATATTAAGTAAACTATTTGCTATTAAACTTACCCCTCCTCCAGGCTACATTATTTAATCGAATGTCGACTATCTGCCAAACCTTGTTGACGTGGTAACTTTGTATTTAGTTGGTGTTTCCTCGTTTTTCAATAACGTATATTTTACAAAATTATTATATATGGCTTTCTTGGTTTGTGTTTAAGTGATTGATTTTAATGATAAGTGTATCAAGTTATTTATAAGGTATAGCTTTTTTATTCTGAGTAATTATAAATTTTAGTTTAGGACGTATCAAATACATGTAGCTTATCTGATAATTTTGCATATTTTAACTTTGATTTACCGGTTGATGTGATACTCAAGTGAATGTTATAAAATTAGTAATTAAAGAGATGGTTTCAATATTGTGAGAAAAAGTATTAATGAATAATATTGGCCAGTTAGTAACCGAATGTTTAAGTCTTACCTTCACAATTGAGCTCATAATTTACCCTCATTAAACAAACATTCATTAGTCGATGTTCTTTTCGAGTATAAAAATGATAATGAACATTTTTACGAGATATCAAAGAAAGTTTATTTATGATTTGCAGCTGGCTAGCTCAATAAATCAGGTTAAACACGATGTAGGTCAAATTACAAAATAATATAACCAAATTTATAATCTGACATGTGTATCCGATAGTTCTAAACTGAATTTTTCAAACAAATTAAATGCAGGCAGTAGTAGGTATTTACATAAAAGCCACACAGGTAGCCTAGTTATAATCTGCCTATCCTAAAAAGATCAGGATAAAATTTAAGTGATTACTTCAAAAGGTTTTTTCCACATATCTAAGTTCAAAAACATAAAATTTACAACTCAGATTGCAAAATAAGGAAGGAGTAAGTGATTATGTATGTTTACACATTAATTGGGTCAATTCCTATAATAAATTTTACAAGCATACTATAAGTCATATACTCGAAAAGACTAAAGTAATCACATATACATCTTATTGTTAAGGTATAAAAGTGAGGCTATCTAATTGATAGTAAGGTTTTTTATTTTACCTTAAATAAAAAAGACGCTTTTTTAAAGCTGCAGCTTTAGATAAGTCTACTAAATATGAATATTTTTATATATTTTAGCGATGCTTTGTTACAAATCTTTACAAAAACTCAAGTTGTTGTTATTTAAGTGTTTAATTTTAAGGTGATATAAGCTTTAAATATAAATATATTACTTTTTCAATAAAATCATCTACTTACTGTTGGTTTTATTGTAATAGTGAAAGGCACATTTGTTATTTTTGCTGGTTTAAAGTTAATAATGTGTTGACCTTTTTGTTTCTCTAGTACTATCATCCGTCACACAATACAGTCCTACTGTACCTTCATATAGGCATTTTTAGTCTTGTTAAGTGGCTTTATTGCGCATTAATTTTAAAAATTAAGCATAAATAATAAAATAGTATTCTAGGGAGAATCAAATGTTAAACAATAAAATTTCAAAGGCAGTTCGCTTAGCGATTGCTTTTGGTACAGCATCAACGGCTGTTTTCGCTGCAAATACAATTGCGGCAGAAGAAGGCGTTGAAAAAGTAGAACGTATAGAGGTTACAGGCTCACGTATTAAGCGTTTTTCAGAGGTTTCACCTACTCCTGTAACTACGATCACTGGCGAAGAGTTATCTAATGCCGGCATTACAAATATCTCAGATTTGTTACAAAAGCTTCCTTCATCTGGCGTAGGCTCTGCACCTACAACAACTACTAACACTATTTTTGGTGCGGGTATAAATACTACAGATCTTCGTCAGCTTGGAGAAGGTCGTACTTTAGTACTTGTAAACGGTCGTCGATACGTAGGTGCTTCTGTAGATAATCCTGCGGTAGATTTAAACGGCATTCCGACAGAAATGATTGAACGTATGGATATTGTTCATGGCGGCGCGTCAGCAGTATATGGTTCAGATGCAATTGCGGGTGTAGTTAATATTATTTTGAAAAAGTCTCAAGATACTATGGACTTCAACTACAAAAAATCTATTACAGAACAAAGTGGTGGTGAAGAAGAGTCTTTTTCATTCACGTTTGGTGGGGAAAGCGATAAAATAAGTTTTATTACGAGCTTATCTTACTCAGAAACAGAACAGCTTGAAGCTCAAGACCGTGACTTTCTTCGTAACCCAGTTTCTGGGATGCTAAACCCTGATAACGTTTCTGACACGGATGGAATTCCACAGAATATTTTAGCTACAGGTGAATTTGCCGGTTTGCAAACACTAGGTTATTACGATCGCGCAGGTGATGCATTCTTACCTGATGGCCATGTTGTATTTGGTGATAATGGTGAGTTTAGTCCCGTTATAGTTGGTGGTGTAACAAGACCTGCGCCGAATAATCAACTTAGATATTTTGGTGACGGCTTCTCTAATGGTTACAAATTTATTGAGCATCAAGATCTTGCAACACCACTTAATCGTTTCAATGTTTTTACAAACATAGTAAATAATTATGCTGATGATCATTCAATGAATTTTGAAGTTTCTTTCTCAAAAGCAAGTGCTTATGCAGAAAGTAGCCCAATTTTCCTTGCTGAATCGATTCGTTCAGATAATGCATTTTTGGACCCAGCTGCTAAAGCCCAATTAGATGAAGCTGGTAGAGATTCAGTTACAATTTATAAGCTCGCTTCGGGTTTTGGTAATCGTACCTATGAAGATGATCGCACAACACTTAATACAACTCTTTCTTTCCAAGGTTTATTACTAGAAGAGTTCGATTACGAAGTATATTTTAGTTACGGCCGTAATAAAAACGACACAACATGGAACGGTGAATTCCTTACTGAGAACTTTAATAAGGCTATTGACGCGGTAGAAATTGACGGAGCAATTCGTTGTGCTGACCGTGATTCAGATGGTTCTTTAGTTGGTGCGTTAGATGGTTGTCAGGCATTAAGCCTATTTGGTCTTAATGGTGCGTCTCAAGAAGCTTTAGATTACGTAACTACCTCAGCATCAATTTCTAAAGTTAAACAGCAGCAAGTTATTGGTGGTGTTATTTCAGGTTATGCTTTTGATATGCCTGCTGGTGGTGTTTCTTTTGCTTTAAGTGCTGAGCATCGTAAAGAAACTGGTTCTAATGAACCTGGTGCAGCAATGCAGAATAATCTAGTGTTTGGTAACTTTGTAAAAGCATGGGATGGTGAATTTACAGTTGATGAAATTGGTGTTGAAATGTCAGTTCCACTATTAGTGGATGCACCTTTCGTTGATTCATTAAGCCTTGAGTTAGCCGCTCGTTACATGGATTACTCTTCAGTTGGCGATAATGTAGCTTGGAAGGTAGGTTTTAACTACGCAATGAACGATGAACTTCGTTTCCGTGGTACAAAGTCTAAGTCGGTTCGTGCTCCATCATTATCTCAACTTTATTCTGCTGGTACTCAGTCATTTGCGTCTTACGGCGATCCATGTGACCAAACTAATATATCTACAGCGAGTGATAGCAAAAAAGCAAACTTAATTGCTAACTGTCAAGCAGCAGGTATTCCAAACCCAGGTACTACAGTTGGAGATTGGAGACCATCTGATGATTGGCGTAGTGTTACTCCGCCAAGTGTAAATTCTGGTAATGCAAATCTTCAAGAAGAAACGTCTGACGATACATTATTTGGTGTAATTTATACCCCAACTGAAAATATCACGTTAATTGCAGATTATTGGAGTTTTGACGTTGAAGATGCAATTAACTCTTTAGGTGCACAGCGTGTTATTGATGATTGTTACGAAGCGTCTAGTTTAGATAATAGTGCTTGTGACTTAGTTGACCGTGATCCTACGACTCTTGATATTTCTGAGGTTCGTAATGGACCATATAACTTAGCATCTTACTCTCTTAAAGGTGTTGATTTAGAAGGTACATACAAGTATGAAACGAGCTACGGTTCATTTAACTTCCGTTTACTAGCAAGTTACCTTGAGCATAGAGAGTTTAATACAGATGTTTCTAGCGAAGGCTATGAACCAACACCTACAGTTGGTGAAGTAAGATACCCTCGTTGGCAGGGTAACCTAACGGTAGGCTATACTTACGATGATTTATACGTAGGTATGATTGGTAAATACCGTCATTCAACAGTATTAGACAGAGAGTGGACTGCTGAAAATAACAACTATAATGATGTTCCTTCTTATACAGAGTGGTCAATAAACGGTCGTTATACTGTTAGCGAAATGCTTGAAGTAAGATTAGGTGTTTCAAACTTATTTGATATTACACCTCCTAGAAATCCTGGCACATACGATGATGGTGAGTTTTTCGACGTATACGGCAGACGTTTCAACTTAGGACTAAACTTACGTTTCTAATATCTTTAGTAAATAAGTTTATAAACGAAAGCGTTTAATATTAAAGCCTACTGAAATTTCAGTAGGCTTTTTTTATGTTTTCCTTTTCTCGTCCTGAAATGTGTTTATACCAACCGGCTCATATATGGGGTCTATTTAGCGATAAGTAAATTGCGCTATAACTAGGCAAAAATTTTTACATCTAGTTGATATTACGTTTCTTTACACAGGAAATTGTTGGATTTACTTAGAGGTTCTTCAGAAGTTTAAAAAACATAATGGATACCAACGAAAGATTATTTTTCATTACTTAAGCTGAAAATGTGGTGATTGGATATATTCTTGGGTAGTACAGCCCTCAACCTTGATGATATCTGATACGCCTATTACTATATTAATGGAGTGGTGCCTTAGTATCTTTGAGTTTTAAAGCTATCAGTATCCCCACATTACATCACACGTAATAACAGCGTTCACCTTACTTTGCCGTTCAAATATTAAGCAGTCGTTGCTACAACAATACCTTAGCTATTTTGGTTAGTTTGCAATCTATGCAGGGTTTTAGAAATCAATAAACGTACAGATTAATGGACTTTTCTTTTTAAAAAAGTGAAGTAATCCTTTATTCCTTTGCATGCTTTTACATCTACATGGTCTGGCGTTCTAGGAAAGTTAGTAACTTGTCTAATATGATATTTAGGTATGATTTCTTCTAAGTGTTACACATATTTAAAATCCGTTTTTTGCAAGCGATGCAATAATGCAAAAATGGCATCATGTAAGTTTTTTGTTTCTTTAAATCATTGTAAATAAAGGGGTTTATTTGATTGCGTAAGTGTTGACCTTTTGTATAAGTTAGGACTACTATTCGAATCAAAATAGGTACTGCAATTAAATGCAGACTGTTTTGAAGGCAAAATAATTAAAATAGTATTCTAGGGAGAATCCAATGTTAAATAATCAAGTTTCGAAAGCTGTTCGCTTAGCGATTGCTTTTGGTGCAGCATCTACAGCTGTTTTTTCTATGAACACAATCGCTGCAAACGAAGGTGTTGAAAAAGTAGAGCGTATTCAAGTAACGGGTTCACGCATAAAGCGCACTGATATTGAAACAACCGTGCCAATCACATCAATTGGCCGAAGTGATATTATTCAAATGGGTGCATTGAATGTAGCCGATGTTTTGAATCAATCTCCGGTCACTATTGCTGGTTCAAATCAATCAAATAGTGCATTTGGTACTACAGGCGTTGGTCTTAACACTACGTCTTTACGCAACTTAGGTTCCTCAAGAACTTTAGTGTTAGTGAATGGTCGTCGCTTTGTGTCAGGTGTTTCTCCTTCAAGCGGTTATGCGGTTGACTTAAATGCAATACCAGCATCAATGATTGAACGTATTGATATTCTTAAAAGTGCTTCTTCAGCAGTTTATGGTTCAGATGCTGTTGCTGGTGTTGTGAACATAATTACGCGAAGCGATTTTGAAGGTGTTGAAGTTAACGCTCAAACAGGTGTTTCAGATGAATCTGATCGCGAAAAATATTCTTTAAACCTTACTGCTGGTAATAGCTGGGATTCAGGTAGTGTAACAATTGCTGCTGGATATGATGATGATAAGGGTCTGAAGTCATCCGATCGAGACTTCTCAAGATATGATGAAGCTATATTTTTGAATGATGAAGGTGGTGAATATGTAGGTGTTCAAAACTCTTCATACCCACCTCAAGGCCGTGTTGGCGGATATAATGCAGATGGTACACCATATGTAGGTGATGAGAACTCATTCAATCGTGCTTCTTACAGACAGTTAGTGACTCCGCTTGAACGTAAATACGCAGCAGTTAATTTTAAACAAGATATTTCAGATAGTGTCCACTCTTTCACGGAAGTAAACTGGAATTCATCTAAAACATACAACTCGACTATTGAACCAACTCCTTTTACTACGGATGATGTATATCTACCTTCACGTGGTGGTGTTGGTGGGATTAAACTGGGAAGCCCTTTAGTTCCAGACCTTTTACGCCAAAATTTAATGTCTGATAATCCTGATTTAACAATGGATGATAATATTCCAACGTTAGTTCGCCGTATGGTTGAGTTTGGTGCTCGTTCAACAGATTTAGAGCGTGATACTATCCGTATTGCGACAGGTATAGATTGGGAAATTAATGACAACTGGCTTTTAAACTCTTATATTTCATGGGGTAAAACTGACCAACGCCAAGAAAATGGTGGTCAAATAAATGTTGAACGTGCTGCAAATGCATTGGATGTATACACTAACGCAGAAGGTAACGTCCAATGTTCTAATGATTTAGCAGTACTTCAAGGATGTGTGCCTTTAGATTTGTTCGGTGCAGGAACTTTGTCTGATGAAGCTGTTGCATATGTAAGATCACCTGCAAAATCTCAAGGTCAAGTTGAGCAATTTATCTTTTCAACAACCCTTTCAGGTGAATTACCAATTGAGCTAGAAGGTGGTATGGTTGGACTTGCTGTTGGTGCAGAACATCGTCTTGAAAAAGGTTCATACTCTCCAGGTGATTTAGCGCAAACTGGTGCTTCAAGTACAAATAAATCTGAGCCTACGAATGGTAGCTTCTACACTAACGATGTTTTTGTTGAAACTGTATTACCAGTTCTCGAAAATGTTGAACTAGATTTAGCCGCTCGTTATTCAGATCATGAAATTGTTGGTGGACAAACAACATGGAATGCAGGTGTACAATACTCTCCTACAGATACAGTAAAATTAAGAGCATCAGCAGCGCGAGCTATTAGAACTCCAAATATTGCTGATTTATTCGGTGGTAGAGGTGAAACATTTTCAGGTGTTGCGGATCCTTGTGATGCAATTACTGCATCATCAACAGGTAATGTAGCGGCTAACTGTCTTTCTATCGCTGAAGTGGCTAATCGAGTTGCCACTGAAGGCGCATTCAATTTAACAACTATTGAACGTCAAAGCACTGGCGGTTATGTTGGTGGTAATGAAGATGTAAAAGAAGAAACATCTGATTCATTTAGTGTTGGCGCTATTTGGCAAGTGACTGATGAATTTTCATTAACGCTTGACTACTACGATATTGCTGTAGATAACGCTATTGCTACCACTGCTAGAACAACTGTATTAAACCGATGCTACGGTGTTGATCCATCTGACTTTGATGCTACATGTGGTGGGGCAATACGTGATACAAGAGGTGCTTTGACAGAAGTTAGCTCTGGTACTAGCAATGAAAATGATTTAAGCACAAAAGGCTTGGATATTGAATTAAGCTACAAACAAGAATTTGCTTACGGGCAATTATCAGCTGACTTGATTTGGAATCACTTGTATGAGTATGCTGAAACATCAATTGAATCTGGTGAAGAGATAGATTACAGAGGTGAAGTATTAACGCCTACTAATCGTGCAAATTTGAATTTAGGCTATGCAGTTGATGACTTTACAGTATCATGGCGCATGAAGTACTGGGCAAGTTCAAATGATAGTAATATTGAAGGAAACCAAAATTTCTCAACTGGTGCTCCTTTAGACAAGTTTAATCGCTTTCCGACTGTTATTTATCATGATCTATCAGGTACTTATAACATCACTGATGGAACAGACGTTACTTTGTCAGTTCGAAATGTTTTTGATAAGCAACCTCCTGTAGCAAACCAAAGTTCAGTAAGTGGAGCATCAGGTATAAACACAGTTGGTGAAGCTTATGATGTTACTGGTCGTTATTTCCAGTTAAGCTTTACTACTAAGTTCTAATTGTTATTTATATAAAATGATAAAAGCCGCGATTTTAATCGCGGTTTTTTTATAAATAAATTTTATATACATTAATAAATTATGTGTCGTAGTTATTTTTGAAAAATACCCTTATACTAAAAAAGAATATTTAAATAAATCTAATCACACAATTTAGCGAGATATAAATGAAAGAAGTCCGATCTTTTATTAAAACAGCATCATTAACGGATCTTGAAAAAGCTCAACAGCTTATCAATGATGCAATTTCAAAATATACCCAGCAGCAAAAAGCGAAACAGGAAGTTTTGGATCTTTTAAAAGAAAAAGGACTTACGCTAGAAGATTTACAAGATGGAGCATCTGACAAGCGTACTAAAGTTAAGCCTAAGTACCGTATGGAACTTAATGGTGAGACTATTGAATGGACAGGCCGTGGCCGTCGTCCTAAAGCGTTTGAAGGTGTTGAGCTTGAGAAATTTTTAGCCTAAAGCTAAATATAAGAGAAGCTTCGGCTTCTCTTTTTTGTTTACCCTCAATAAAATATAATTTAAGTTTAAAACTCCCAGCTATTATTTGCTAAAATCTCCTTACTCAAACCTATTTGTTTTCCCATGAGCTATAAACTAAGACCTTACCAGCAAGAAGCCGTAGAACGCACCGTTTTACACTTTAGAAAGAGTAATGATCCTGCCGTTATTGTGCTACCAACTGGTGCAGGTAAAAGCCTTGTTATTGCTGAACTTGCCCGTATTGCTAAGCAAAAAATATTAGTACTTGCTCATGTAAAAGAGTTGGTAGAGCAAAATTCGCAAAAATATAAAAGTTTTGGTTTAGAGGCGAGTATATTTTCAGCAGGTTTAAAAGAAAAGTCATTAAACCATCAAGTAACGTTTGCTAGTGTGCAATCACTTTCTCGTAATTTAAATAAATTAAATGAGCATTATTCGTTACTTATTATTGATGAATGCCATAGGGTAAATGGGGATAAAAAAAGTCAGTACGGTAAAGTAATAAACAGTTTAAAAGAATATAACCCTCAGTTAAAAGTATTGGGTTTAACAGCAACACCTTATCGGCTAGGAACGGGGTGGATATACCATCATCATTATCATGGCTTTGTTAAAGGTACTCAAGAAAGTCCGTTTAAAAGTTGTATTTTTGAATTGCCGCTCAGGTATATGATCAAACATAATTATTTAACGCCGCCAAACGAAGTTGATGCAGCGATTAGCCATTATGATTTTTCGTCCTTAGATAGCAAAGCATTTGGGCAATATAAGACTGATGATATGAATGCGCTTTTAAAAAACAGTGAGCGCGCAACGAAAGCTATATTACAGCAAGTTATTCAATACAGTGAAGAGCGTGAAGGTGTTATGGTTTTTGCCGCCACGGTAATGCATGCTCAGGAAATATTAAGCTACTTGCCAGCTCATCAAAGCGCACTTATAACAGGTGATACGCCAAACACTGAGCGCGATAAAATCATTAAGCAATTTAAAGCTAAGCAATTAAAGTATCTAGTTAATATATCGGTACTAACGACCGGCTTTGATGCGCCACACGTCGATTTTATAGCTATTTTAAGACCTACAGAATCAGTTAGTTTATATCAACAAATTGTGGGGCGAGGTCTCAGGTTATCTGAATCAAAAACAGATTGCTTAGTAATCGATTATGCCGGCAATGGTTTTAATTTATTTCACCCAGAAGTAGGCGATAAAAAAGGCGATAGTGATAATGAACCTGTGCAGGTACTTTGTCCTGGCTGTGGTTTTGCAAATATATTTTGGGGTAAAACTGATTCCGCAGGAAAAGTAATAGAGCACTTTGGCAGGCGATGTAAAGGGCTGTTAGAAGATGATGATGGGCATAAAGAGCAGTGCGATTATCGTTTTAGGTTTAAAGAGTGTGAGCAGTGCGGTGCCCAAAATGATATTGCTGCACGTAAATGCCACGATTGCGGCGCGGTAATGGCCGATCCTGATGATAAATTACGTAATGCCTTAAACCTAAAAGACGCACTTGTACTTCGTTGTAGTGGTTTATCAGTAACTCAAATTAAAGATGAGCTCTTTAAAATAACGTATTTTGATGAAGATGGTGCAAGTTGCGATGAGGTATATAACCTGGCAAATAAAGGCGGGCAATTTATATTTAATAAGCAATTTGGTCAACGCGTGGGGCTTGGGCAAACACCGATAGACTTTAAAACTGCAGAGCAAGTAGTAAAAGCACAATTTGAATTAGTACCACCGGATTTTGTTATTGCACGAAAAAGTAAAAAGTATGGTTGGAAAGTGGCAGACAAGTTATTTGACTATAAAGGGAATTTTAGAAAAGCAAATCAGTTAAGCCGATAAGCTTAACTGATCGAGTACATTAGATTAAAAGGCAATCAAGCCTCGTCATCATCCATCAATCCCCAACCGTCACCGTATCCATTAAAGCTGTTAGCAATGCTTTCAATGTATTGCTCGGCTTGTCCAAGAAGGGTGTGCTCTGGCACCATTTGTACTTGAGTGATTACTTCCCAAACGCCAGTGTCTTTACATTTTCCAAGCTCAGTGTTTTGAACTAATGCATCAGAGACTATTTCTTTAGCAAATTTTTCAGCATCGGCTTCTTGTTCAAATAAGATAAAAAAATCGACTTGGTGCATTTTATTTAAATCAATGCCAGCAGCAGCTATTTCGGCTAAAAGTTGGCCGTTATCATCATCAGGGAATTGCATTAAAAACTCATTTAAAATTAATTTTGTATTCGTAGGCACTATTGTAACTAAAATATTGTCCTAACGCGTACTAATTTTCATTATATCAACCTTTATACAATACATAATTTATCACCTTAGATTGTCATTAAGTTAATGTGTTGCTCATTATGGCTATGCTAATATGCCCTTAATTCGTTAACTGTGTATTTAAGATATTAAAAGTAAGGATATTTACTTGTTTATTAAGTTTTTACGTTGCATGTGTGTTGTGATCGCTTTAATTGCGACAAATAGCTATGCGGCAGAAAAAGTCATAGAAGATTACGAAATTAAAGGGTTAAATGGTGATTTAGAAAGTAACGTAGCCCTTTACCTCAAGCAATTAATTGGTGAGAAGCCAACCCGTACACTTCGCCGCTATGCTCAAAAGCAAGTACAAAATAGTATCAAAGCACTTGGTTACTACAGCCCAACCGTTGAAGTTGAGTTTGATAAAGACGACAGTGAATTAATCGTTAAAGTTGAGCGAGGGCCTGCAACTCGTATAGAAGCAATTAACATTACTTTAAATGGGGATGGCCAAAGCGATACCCAATTACAGGCATTAATTAACAACATCAGCTTAAAACAAGGCGATGTTCTAAATCATGGTAAATACGACTCAACCCATAAAAAAATAGAATCAATGCTATTAGAACTTGGTTATTTTGATGCTAAGTGGCCAGCACGTAAATTAGAAGTGTCGGTTAAAAAAAATAGTGCTGTTATTACTTTTGTTATTGATACCGGAGTCAGGTATCAGTTTGGCAATATACAAATTGCCACTAATACACCCGCTGAAAAATACATACGCTCTATAGCGCCTTTCTCGCAGGGCCAACCTTATAAATCAACACATATTGCTGATTATAATTTAGATCTATCAAGCACCCCTTATTTCGCAAGTGTGCGTGTTTATGCTGATATTGCAGCACGTCAAAATAGCCAAGTTCCTATTAAAGTAGATGTACTCCCTAAGCCCGCTAATAGCTATGAAGTTGGTGGCGGCTATAGCACTGACTTAGGACCCAAAGTGCGTTTTAAATGGAGTAAACCGTGGATCACAGAAGACGGCCATTACCTCGAAACTAATCTAAACGTGGCACAAAAACAGCAAGATATTTCCATGGCCTATACAATTCCAGTTGATGATCCTAATGATGATTTATGGCGTTTCTCTGTTGGCTACAAGTTAGAAGATGAACTAACAAACGACACTTACAGTGAAATACTCACGGGGCAAGTTCAGCGACAATGGTTGACCGAAAATAAGTGGGTGCGTACTGCATTTTTACGCCGTGACCAAGAAACTTATCGCATTGGTGATGAGCCTGAAGAAAGCACCGAAATGTTAATGCCCGGCATTAGCTACGCGCGCAAAAAATCAAAAGGCGGCACGACTCCTTATTGGGGAGAGCAGTGGCTTATATCTGCTGAGTTTGGTTTAGATGATGTACTTTCGAGTACTAATTTGATTAGGGTGCAAATGCAACATGCATGGTTACGTACTTATTTAGATAAGCATTTAGTGTTTTTAAAAGCAAATGTAGGTGCAATGCTAGTTGATGATATTGAAAACGTACCTTACTCACTGCGTTTTTACGCAGGTGGCGATCAAAGTGTTCGTGGTTTTGCGTACCAATCAATATCGCCAGAAAATGATGATGGTGACCTCATCGGTGGTAAATACTTACTAACCAGTACAATAGAGTACAACTATCAGTTTGCTCAAAACTGGCGCGCGGCTTTATTTGTTGACGGTGGTACTGCGACGAATGATTTTTCTGATGACTTTGAAGTAGGCGCTGGTTTTGGTTTTCGTTATTTAACACCCGTTGGCCCTGTGCGTATAGATCACGCTTGGGGATTAACAAAAGAAAGTAAAAGCACACGTTTAAGTATTACCATAGGGCCAGAAATTTAATGTCAGTATTAAAAAAGATAACAGCCGCCGTAAGTGCTATTTTTGTCACGTTAGTTGTTGCACTATTTTGTTTGTTATTTACCGCACCCGGTAATCAATTTATTGCCTATAGTGCAAACAAAGCCGTAGATGGCCTACATATTGAAATCAAAGATGGCCGTTTTATTTATAATGATGCCTTTAATGTACGCTTTACTAGCAATGGCTTGGATTTTAATGCTCAACAATTGAAAATTGATTTGTTTTGGTGGCAATGCGATGGGATTTGTATAGATAACTTAAGTGCTAAATCTATAGATTTAACGTTACCAAAAACTGCAGAATCACAAGAAGAAGCCCCGACAGAGCCGCTTGAAAAAATCAGCTTACCTTTTAATATTGCTGTAAAAAATATTGCGATAAACAAATTTACTCTAGAGCATCCAAGCGCAAACGTAAGTGTGGATAACTTTAAACTCTCAGCAAAAGCAGAGGGCTCTAAGCTCACGGTTAAAAGCCTGAATATCCCTACCATACTGGTTGCTTTAAAAGAGCAAGAACAAGACGCGAAAACACAAACTGCGCAAAATGCTCAAGCGCCTTTAACGCATTTACCTGCTTTGCCTAATATAGAATTTACTTCGCCACTTGATTTAGTCGTTGAGGACTTTGAAATAGCTGAAGTTACGATAGAACAAGGCGAAGCCCAGCATATTATTGAAAATATAGCGCTGCGGTTAAATGTAGAAGATGCGGCTGTTAATTTAGAGTCATTCTCAGCAAAGTATGAACAGTGGCAGCTCAATACACATCTTAACGCTGAGCTTGCAGGAAACTTACCTTTAAAAGGGAGTGTTGTTTTACAAAGTGATGAACACCAAGCTAACTTGGAGCTAGGTGGCGACTTATCAAACCTAAACTTAAATTTAGAAACACAGGGGCAATATCCACTTAATTTAACGGCAACAGCAAATTTAAAGCAAAAAAACTACCCGTTTGAGTTAAATGGCAAAATTAAGCAGTGGCTTATTGATGCACAAAGTAATGAGCTTAAAGTACGAAATGTTAACCTTAACGCACAAGGTAATACTGACGACTATCAGCTTAGCCTGCAGGCGAATAGCCAACTAGGCGCTTACCCAGCTGTTGACTTAAAGACCCAATTAAAAGGCAGTCTCACCAAAGCAACATTACAAGCGCTAAGCATAAAAGCGAACGAAAGCAGTGCAACTATAAAAGCCAATGTTGATTGGCAAAAAGGAATACAGGCTAGCTTTAACGGCACGCTTGCTAACTTAAAAGCGCAGTACTTAACTGACGCTGTCACTAGTGATATTTCGGGGCAGTTTAAAGGCTCGTATAATGCCGCAGCTGATGCGTGGCAGCTACAAATGGATAATACAAAGTTAAGCGGATTACTTAACGATGTACCACTAGAATTTGCTTCAAACTTTAAGCTCGACAATACGTTAAAAGCGAACATTGATAGCTTTTATTTAAGTAGCGGCACCAATAAGTTAGTACTAAGCGGACAAGTTGATGATACTTGGCAGGTTGATGGCAAAGTAACGCTAAAAAGTGATGAAAAAGCTAATATTCCATTTACTGCTGATGGCAACGCAAATTTAAAAGTGAGAGGTGAGCGATTAACGCCCTCTGTTGATTTAGCGTTAATACTAGATCGCTTTATTTTTGATGAAATAAACATTAATAAATTATCAGTAAAAGGGCAGTTAGATACCGCTGCCGATTGGCAAACGGATATATCGGTAAGTGTTGGTTCGGCGCTTGTGGCCGACCAAAAAATTAATAGCGTTAAAATTGATGCCAGCGGCGATAAAACTGATCACCAACTTACGGCATCAGTAGATGCCGAGCAAGGCAGTGTAGAGCTGGAAGTTAATGGCAAAATTAATAATACCACTTGGAATGGCGAGCTTAGCAATATAACACTTAGTGATAAAAAGCTAAGCTTTAGTAACACTAAAAATATTGCCATTATGGTTAATACTCAAACCAGCGACTTTAATGTAAGCGCGCATTGTTGGGCATCTGAGCAAAGTGAATTATGTATAGACACGCTAGCTCAAACAAAAGAACTTGGTCAGTTAAATGCAAAATTAAGTAACTTAGCACTTGAAGAGCTCAAGCACTTTTTGCCTGATAATATTCGGGCTCGCGGTAATGTTGCTGGCGATGTCGCACTTAATTGGCATGGCGGTGCACTTAAAACATTACGTGCAAATATCGATTCTAGCGATTTAACTGCGGTTTTAATCTCTGATGAAGATCGTTTCAAATTACCTATCGAAACGTTAAGTATCAGTGCATTTTCGGATTCTCAAATTGGCAAGCTTGAAGCTAACTTAGAATCAAGTGTACTTGGTAAAATAAATACACAAATTAATATCGACGATATACAAAATACTCAAGCGCTTAATGGCACCATTAATATAGATAAAATACTCCTTTCAGACTTACAACCATTTCTTGAAACTCTCGAGCAATTAAAAGGTGATATTAGTGGGAAAGTCGCGTTAGCAGGTACGTTAAAAGATCCTTTATTAAATGGCGAGCTTAACGTTAGCGATATTAGTTTAGAGGGCGAGCAACTACCTATAGCGCTGCAAAAATCAAACATAAACGTATTGTTTGATAAAACAACAGCCACAATAAAAGGCAACTTAAACGACAATCAGGGCGGTAAAATAAACCTAACAGGTGATGTTGATTGGCAAGGTGCGCAGCCTGCTGTAAATGTTGCGGTAGTTGGCGAGCAGTTTTATGTTCGCGCGCAGCAGGGAGTTACTTTTAAAGTATCGCCAGACTTAAAAATAGGTTTGGCTAATAATGCACTCAAGCTTGTTGGTGAGGTAGTTGTGCCTTACGGTCGCATAATGATTGAAGAGCTCCCTGAGGGGGCGGTGCAAGTTAGCGATGATGAAATTATTGTTGATCAAAAAACTGAAGCTACCGAAAAAGTCCCGTTTGATTACGACATAGATTTAAAAGTGATTGTTAAAAACGATGTAAAAGTAGAATCGTTTGGCTTGGAATCAAAAGTTGCGGGTGATTTAGCGATAAAAATGAGTCAAGGTGCGCCCATTATTGCAACTGGTGAGCTTAACTTAATTGAAGGTACTTACTTAGCCTTTGGGCAAGATTTAATAATCAGCACCGGGCAAGTCGGTTTTAGCGGTTCAATTGAACAACCATTTTTAAATATTAAAGCAATACGTAACCCCGATACGACTGCAAATGGTGTCATTGCAGGGGTTACGCTCACGGGTAATGTTGAACAACCAACGCTTAAAATATTTTCTGAGCCTGCGATGGATCAAGCTCAAGCACTCGCATATTTACTTAATGGCCAACCTTTAGGCGATGGAGAAAGTTCGTCAAGCGATGCTATGCTCACACAGTTATTACTTTCTCAAGGGGTTAGCCGCAGCGAAGGGGTTGTTTCTAAGGTGGGTGAAACCTTTGGGTTATCAGATGTAAGTTTAAGCTCATCTGGTAGTGGCGATAGCACCAAAGTAGAAATATCAGGTTACGTAGCACCCAGCTTACAAGTTAAATATAGCGTGGGTGTATTTGATTCGCTCAGTGAGGTGGCTGTGCGATATCAGTTACTTTCACAGTTATACATAGAAATAACGAGCGGCCTATACCAAAATGTTGATGTGCTATATAAGTTTGACTGGGAATAACCAAAACTATAATAATTATAAGGATATGAGTGATGAAAAAAATTATATTGCCAGCTCTGCTTAGTGTTTTATTAAGCGGTTGTGCTCAACAATTTGGCAATGATGTTGTTAATCAAGAGCTACCTTTATTGAGCGCGAGTGAAGTAATTGCTAGTGCAACAGACAATGACTGGCGAGTAGTGAGCGCTCAAAATATTTTAAAGATAACGCTGCCAACGGGCGATGCGTACATTGAGCTCAATGAACAGCTTGCTCCAAAGCACGTTCAAAACATTAAAAAGTTAGCACGAGAAGGGTTTTATAAAAATACCAGCGTTTATCGGTTTGTTGAAGGTTTTGTAGCGCAAGGTGGCGACAGATCGGGTAAAAAATTAATTAAAACAGCGGATAAAACAGTTCCTGCTGAGTTTTATTTAACAACAAACAAGCCACTTTTAATTACTGAGCTAAATGGCGACGGATATGCACCAGTTACTGGCTTTTTAAACGGCTTTGCAGTGGCTCAAAACTCAGCACATACGCAAATATGGCAAGTGCATTGTAGTGGCGTGTTTGCAATGGCGCGCGATAACTATATAAATAGTGCGAGCACGGAGTTTTTTGTAACGATAGGGCAAGGCCCGCGCTACCTTGATAAAAACATTACGGTGTTTGGTCGAGTGCTCGAAGGTATAGAACATTTTAACCGTTTAGCGCGTACACCAACTGAAGGAAAAGCATTTAACCCAATTACCAATATACAAGTCCTTGGCGATGTCCAAAGCGATAAAAGTATATTTAAAGTGATGAAAACAAACTCAGCTGTGTTTAAAAACTTAATCAGTGCTCGTAAAAACCGTGTTGAACCTTGGTTTGTTAAAGCACATAACTACGTTGATGTGTGTGGTATGCCCATACCTACTAAGCGCGAAGTTATACCAATCCGCAATAATACTTAATCATTTTGCGGGGCTAAACATGTCGTTACCTGCGCTAAAAAATTCTCATTTACGACTGCATGGGTGCAGAAGGTAGAGCAATGCAGGAGCAAGTGCCGAGAACAACTAAATAGCGAATTTTTTGCCTAGCTATCAACACGTTTTCCCAGCCTCAAAATAGCTCACTTAATTAAGCGAATTGGTATTAATTAAATATACAAATAGAAAAGGAGCCTAGGCTCCTTTTTTAATACTAATATTCCAGTTTAAAATAACCTACTGACGATTAATTTTAACGGCAAATGGCGTATCGTTATAGTGCGTAGAGCGATACGGGTTTATATCAAGCCCGCCGCGACGAGTATAACGCGCGTAAACCTCTAACTCTTTAATATTAAGTTGTGTTGTTAAATCGCTATAAATACGCTCAACACACTGCTCATGAAATTCGTTATGCGTTCTAAACGAAATTAAATAACGCAGTAACGACTCGCGGCATATTTGCTCGCCTGTGTATCGTATAATCACACTTGCCCAGTCAGGCTGGGAGGTAATTAAACAGTTTGACTTGAGTAAATGACTGTAGAGCGTTTCAGTAACTACTTCATCATTTTTTGCTTTAAGTGAATTAGCATCAATATCGTAATTATTAATTTCAATATCTAAATCATCAATACATTCACCTGGCAGCGCCGTACAGGGTAAGCAATTGTAATCATCAGGATTATATAAAGTCACTTTGACAGAGCTGTTAACCGCGTTTGATAAATCATCAATTAAATGCTGTTTTACTACATCAATGCTTTCAAATCGGGTTTGGTTAAAGCTATTCAAATAAAGTTTAAACGACTTTGACTCAATAATATGGCTGCTCTGGCACTCAAAGGTAAATAAGGCCACGGCAACTTGGGGTTTACCTTTAATGTTTAACCATGAAAGCTCGTAACCTGTCCAAATGTCTTGGCCTTTAAATGGCAGCTCAGCTTCGTCAATATTTAAAGCATCACGATTTAATTTGCGCGCAATAGGGAAAAGCAAGCTTGGCGTGTACACATCTACATACTCAGTAGATTGGCCTAATACGCTACCTTTAAGGTCTGGAGAATTGCTGTAATCTGTCATGTTTGCTCTTAAATAGTTACAATGGGAACATTATATCTAATTTAAATGAGTTTCACAGTATGTCTGTTGCATTGCTTATAGAACAACTTCATCAAAAATTTAGCGAAAATACCCTTAAAAACACTGCAAAGTACCCACTTATTACACACGACGATCAATGGCCAAGCCCATGTGAAGTTGGTGAGGTTGACGAGCAAGGTAACATTCAATGGCAGGGCGCGCGTCAGCAACCTGCAGCTTCGCTTAATGATTTAGCCAGTGCACTTGAGCTTGAGTTTCCAAAAGAGCTTAGCGAGCTATATGGGAATATGTACGGTGGAAGCATTTCAGCAAGTATTGATGGGCATCAGGTTGAATTACTACAAGCATGGAACGAAGAAGACTTTAATTTGTTACAGCAAAATATAACGGGTCACGTTTTAATGAAACGCAAGCTCAAGCAGCCAGAAACAGTATTTATTGGTTTAACAGATCAAGATGATTTACTAGTGAGTGTTTTGGTGCACACTGGAGAAGTATGTTTAGAGCACGTAGGCAAAAAAACACACCATGTACTTGCACCTAACATTAATGCTTTTTTAAAGGCATTAGAGGTTTAAAACGTGTTTAATAAATCAGCTTAGTGTCATCACTAAGCTGATTTTAAGCACTCATTAAAGTGGTTATTGAAAATCCCACGATATATTAGACACTAAGCCACATGGCTCACACCTAAAGTCGAATAACCCAAACCACGATTCAGGTAATTTCCAGTCGCCATTACAACTAGGGCATTTTCGTTCAAGTTCAGACGCTTTATCTACGCCGCCTACACGGTATAAATAATAATAGGTTGGCTTTTTAGTTAAAAAACTAATTCGCTTTGTTATGTCTTTTCCGCGTCTATATAAGTCGCTTTTAATACTCGATATTTCTTCAAGTGCCGGAAATTCACAACGGGTTGCGCCGTTAATTTGAATTTGATCGCAGGCTTGCCAATCTTCTTGCCATTTTATAAGTGTTTTGTAATCACCATTAGCAATTGCCGGAATACGAAATAGCGGCACGGGCAAAAAGTCATCACCACAATAAAGCGGGCTACACGTATGCACATAGGTTGTGTATAAAATATAACTAGATGGTTCTTTACAGCAATCAGCGCCGTTGGAATGAATATCTTGTCCAATCACTTTCACTTTTGGCGCAAGTAGCCCTGCACTATGTAACTTTTCGATACTGTGCTTAACAAACGGGCTGTTATTTAACGGGTGCATTGCATCTTCGGTCGGGCACATAACGCGGGTAATAAAAAATCCATCTTTTAAAACGGTTGGAAATTCTTCACCCATTATTTGACCATTAAAACGCAGTGCATTGACTAAGCGATTTATTGCCTGTTCGGCTTGTTCTAAGGTGGTGTCTTGGTAGCAATCAAAAGTTAAATCAACAACGAACATTTATAGTCTCAAATTATTTTTGTTCTAGCAGTGCAAGAAGTTTATCGAGTTTTTGCTCAATTCTATCTAATTGACTTGTTTTAAGCTCAGTATTATCTGACTGCTGTGGGTTTCTCATGAAGTTATTAATTGAATCAGGATTGTTTTTATATTGGCTTACTGCTGCAATAATCATCGGCATAGGAACCGGTTGCGCCAAACGGCTTTTAGTTAGTGCTACAGTAGGGGTTTTGCCTTCATCAAGAAGGGCTTTAATTGCATCAAATACAACTGAATTCATTAGATATATAACTCTTTAATAAAATAAATACGCAGCATATAAATGCTGCGCAGATGCTATGTTAGCAATAAATAAGGGAGGGTACATTAAATAAAGTTACTTACTTTGACGAATGCGTACATCTAACTCGTCAATTACTTCACACCAATCACCGTCTTGTGCAAGCGATTCAGCTAAAAAGTGCTGTTGTGCTTCATCCCAAAAAGAAGCTTCTTGGAGTAGCGTTGTGTCTTCTAATTCATGTGAGGCAATAAATGCATCTATTTGTTCATCAGAATTAGGTAATCCAAGTTGTGCAAATAGTGTATTGATGTCGTGTTTAGTCGTATCCATGATATTGCTCCTTTAAATGAATGAAAACTTATTCTAAGGACTAACTCTACTCCTAGCTAGTTAAACTCTCGCTGAATTTACGGTTAATAATTTTAGGTATATAGTTAGGTATAAAGTTAAACAGTCTATAGCTAAATAATAAAGGAAATACAATGAGTGTAACCACACCAGCTGATACGTTCAGCGTACAGTATTTAGCCGCAGAAGATATTAGCACTGCAGCGAGCTTAATTTATCAGGCTTACCATGACGATCCTGTATTACTAAACATGCTTAGCTACAATGACGAAAATAAATCAGTTTACGAAAAAAAATTACGCTCATTAATTCGCGAAGAGCTCAGTAGTTTTTGGCAAGAAAAGCAGCCATTAATTGGTTTATACCGCAACGATAAATTAAGAGCAGTAGCGTGTGTATTTGAATCTAATAGCCAATTACAAGCGCAGCGTTATTGGCACTGGCGTTTAAAATTAATGCTGAGTGCGGGCTACTTACAAACAAATCAATTAATAGATAAAGAACAAACAATTAGAGATGCCCTTAAAGAGAAAGGCAATTACTACTTTTTAGCTTTTATTGCCGTAGATCCGCATTTTCATGGGCAAGGGTTTGGTCGTTACTTACTACGAGGGCTTGATGATTTAGTTAAATGTAACACTGAGTCAACGGGGATGGCTGTATTTGTAACGCGCAAAGAACACATTGAATTTTTTAAAACCGAAAAATTTGAAGCATTTAAACACCTTACTTTTAACCAAGTAGAGGGCGAGTTACTATTTAAATCAATAATTGAGCCAACTATTTAAAATTATAATGTAAGCCAATGCGCCCAAACGGACATAAGGCCGTGAGATATATCTTACATTGTCGTGAGCATTCTCAGTTAAAGGCTATTAATAAGTAGCCTTTTTTCATTCAAGCTATTGTTATTTAAAGTCTATTTTTATTTTTCATTTTTGTGACGTTTATTTATTTAATGTTAAGTCCTATTTCTCCCCCCTGATTGCTTTAAACTTCTCTTTGTCAAGACGACATAGCTCAATGATTGAGTAACTGCCAAGGATACGGAATAGGCAACATAGCAGACGCTAGCAGGAAGCATAAAGGACAAGCTAAAACGGATACAAGGAAGAATAAGGAAGTGCATGAAGCACTTAGTAGCTAGGAGTTACTTTAGGATAATCACGGATGGCGCTACAGGAAGTAGCAGGAGCGTTAGTTTACGCAGGACGGCCAAGATGGCAAGTGGACATTGCAGGATGCAAAAAGTGGCAGGAGCTACTTAAAAGGATTACCAGGATGATGCTACGGGATGTAGCTAAACGATAGGTTTCGTGGGTTTGCCAAGATGGCTATGGATATTGCAGGATGCAATAAGTGGCAGGAGCTACTTAAAAGGATTACCAAGGATGATGCTACGGTATGTAGCCAAACGATAGATTTCGTGGGTTTGCCAAGGTGGCTATGGATATTGCAGGATGCAATGTGAGGGTAAACAAGGTTGTTTACTCGTTCAGGGGATGATAATACGGATTTAAGATAATGGATATCTAGCAGGATGCAGTCCAATTGGGGCGTAACTTTAGTTACGCCTTAGTTTTTTGTGCTGAATTAAGTTTATTAAATCAAAACAAATTCCTTTAAGGTATAAGCTTTATATTTTATGCGGCGGAACAACCACACTTTTCAAAAACTCATTTTCCATAATTAACACACCTTGATAAGCATTTTCACCATCGCTTGAAAACTCAAATATAAATTCGCTTTTGATGCCTGGCTTGCCGTTCTTTAAAAAACCAAAGCGGCGTTTTGTGCATGCAACACTCATCAACTGCACTTGCAGTTGCTCACTTTGACGTTTAGCATGAACGTTCGCCGCTTCAGCAACCTTTCGGTTAAGCCAAAATAAGTAAATTACACTACCAATAAGTATGAACGTCCATAAACTTGCCATTTAAGAGAATAACCTTCCAATTGCACGCGCGAGGGTTTCGCTACGATTTTCTTTACGTAATAAGCCTAATAAATGCGGGCGAATAGTCGGTATTGCAACTAAGTCAGCAAAAATACTTGGAAACAATTCTTCAATTTTTTGATGATGTGCGCAATTATCCATAAATACATGTAAGCGTTCAGGGTTCTCTAATTGCTTAAAACACCGTCCAGCTATTGTTAATAATACATCAGAGTCTTGTCCCACCGGTGAGCTTAATACATTATCAACCAATTGAGCGCATAGCCCTTGAGCTTGACCTTTTGATGCAGATCTTAGTGCTGCGGTTATAGCCACTGTGTCGTTGTTACTAATTGCGGCCTGCGTGTAATTAACAAGTAACACACTCATTGATGTTGGTATTTCAACGTGTTCAAGCATGGCACTGAGTGGTTGCAGTACTTCAATGGGTAAATGCGCCCATGCTTTTTGAAGATTACTTAAGTTTGTATCGCTGTCTAAGCGTAGTGCAAAATCGGCAATACCCTGCAGTGCAACACTTTGCCAATTATCAAAACCAATTTTACCGCTAAAGTATAATTGTGCATGCTCGTAATACTGCGACGCAGGCTGTTTTAATAGTACTTTTACTTGGGCATTAAATGCCGCTAATTTATTTGCGTTTGGCGTAAAAACATAAGGGTTATTATCAAGCTTTCCATCAGCTTGCTCACCTGTAATTTCAGTGCCTAGGGCTTGAATAATCATATCAGCAAAATGATCGCGACTAGCACTTACAAGTATACTTTGCTCGTCTAGTGGAAACTTTAAAAACCATACATAAGGTTCTTTACTGGCTTTAGTATCCCAAAATTGAATAGCTAGCCAAGCATGACCAGCAAGAGGATAAGGGTAAGGCACTTGAGCTTGTTCAATAGCTAAAAATTGTTTTTTATCAAGCTTAGTAATATGCCTGCCAATATCAAAAGCACGCCACTGAGTACCCGCACCATCTAAAAGCTGACCTAATGTAGCTATTTGATCACTCATTGTTTTCTCAACTGTTTTTACTGCAAAATTACATCAATTATACGCCATAGCCGCCTATGAGGGAACAGGGTATAATTGCATTACATATATAAAAGAGGGTGGTTATGTACCAGCAAACCCAAACTTATTTAGTGCAGTTAACGGCACTTTTAAAAAAGCATCAGCTTTGGCAAAGTGAGCCAATAGACGCTGATGCACTGCTTTCAAATACTCCTTTTTGTCACGATACAATGGCATTTGAGCAGTGGTTACAATTTGTATTTATTGATAAAATACAACAATTAATAACGCACAAACAACCACTGCCACGTAACTTTGCTATTGCGCCTATGGCGCAAATGACACTTGTGAATAAAGCAGGGAGTGATGAAATAATTGAATTACTAACAGCCCTTGATACCTTTTTAGGAGAACCAAATGAGTGAGCGTCCAGCGCCTATTGAATATGGCGAGCTGACTATTTTGTATCAAGATGAAAATTATGTGGCTATAAATAAGCCTTCAGGTTTATTAGTGCATCGCTCGTTTTTAGATAAACACGAAACCCAGTTTGCTATGCAAATGTTGCGTGACCAGCTAGGGCAACATGTATTTCCAGTACATAGGCTCGATAGACCTACGTCGGGCGTATTGCTGTTTGCACTGAGCTCTGAAGCAGCTCGCGATATGAACCAGCTATTTATTGAAGGTACCATTGCTAAGCGCTATTTGGCCTTAGTGCGTGGTTTTGCGCCAGAATCGGTATTTTTAGATAAACCACTTAAAGAAGAACTTGATAAAATAGCCGATAAGTTTGCAGATCAAGATAAAGCACCGCAAGAAGCGCAAACCCAGTTTAATTGTCTGCACCAAGCTGCACTGCCTATTCCTATTGGTAAGTACCCAACAGTGCGTTACTCGTTAGTTGAGTGTTTTCCAAAAACAGGGCGCAAGCATCAAATTCGCAGACACTTAAAGCACTTATCACTGCCTATTATTGGTGATGTAAATCACGGTGATAATCAGCATAATCAATTTTTTAGAGAGCATTTTGAACTAAGACGCTTAATGTTATTTGCAACAGAGCTTAGTTTTTTGCACCCTTATAGTAATGAATCAATAACAATTAAAGCGCCACTAGGTGAAGACATGCTTGAAATATGTAAGCAGCTAGGTTGGCCAAAGCAAGAAAAGGATTATTAATGGCACATATTAGTATTTTTGTAGGCAGCGTTAATGGCGGTGCAGAGCGTTTAAGCGATGAAGTTGCAGCCACAATTGAGCAAGCGGGTCATACTGCAACGCTAATTACTGAAGCATCACTTGATGATATAAAAAATGCATCGCATATTTTAATTGTTACCTCCACAACAGGCCAAGGTGATGTACCGAGTAATTTGGCAGGATTGTACTTTGCAATGAATAGCACTTTCCCAATGCTTACCGATAAACCGTTTGGTGTAATTGCAATGGGTGACAGATGTTACGGCGATACATTTTGTGGCGCAGGACGTAGCTTTGACGAGTTACTACGCGATTTACAAGCAAAGCCTGTGGGCAACCGCCTAGAAATAGATGCATGTGAAGATTTTGAACCATGGCCGGTAGCCGAGCCTTGGTTAAAAGCATGGCTGGAGAAACTACCTGCTTAATCCTTAACGTTAAAGTATTAAAAAAGGAGCGCATGCGCTCCTTTTTACTTTTAATATAGTTTTATAAATTAGCTACTTCTGACATCTACTTTAAGTTTTAGCTTTTGGCCAGGTTGTAAGTATTTTTGACCGGCTAAGTTATTCCACTTAATAATTTCGTTAACGCTGAGATTAAATTTAGACGCAATACGTGCCAGTGAATCACCACGGCGTACTTTGTATGTAATAGTACGGTTGGTGCTTGCCGTTGCTTGTGGTTTATTAGCTGACTTATACACAGTTAGTTTTTGATTTAGGCGCAATACAGAGTTTTTCTTTAGCTTATTCCATTTAGCTAACTCATCCATAGTTACGTCATATTCGCGGCTAATGTCCCATAATGTGTCGCCACTTTTAACTGTGTGCGAAAGCTTTGTGCGAGTTGCTTTATTAGCAGCTAAACGCATCTGCTTTGGTAAATGTTCGCTATTTATAGCGCCATCAGTAAGGGGGACTAATAACTCTTGGCCTACTTTAATCGTATTTGATTTGAGTTTATTAAGCGATCGGATTGCACTTGAGCTTGTTGTAAACTTTTTGGCAATTACCGATAAGCTGTCGCCTCGAGCCACAATATAACGCTGCCAGCGTAATCTGTTTTTAACATCAGTGTTTGCTAGTTTTTGACTAAATTCCTCTGCTTTATCAACAGGCAATAATAAAGAATGAGGGCCATTAGGATCAGTTGCCCAGCGATTAAAACCAGGGTTTAATCTGTATAGCTCAGTAAGCGTCATATCAGCCATATCAGCAGCAAGCGCTAAATCTATTTGCGAGCCAACATCAACCACTTCAACCACTTGTGCATTAATTACTGGTTGCCACGTAACGTTAAAATCATCTGAGCGTTTTAATAAATCGGCAAGTGCTAATAACTTTGGTACGTAAGCTGTTGTTTCACTTGGTAAGTCAAGAGACCAAAAATCGGTAGGTAAATGCTTTTTACGATTTTTTTTAATCGCGCGCATCAAACGCCCTTCACCTGAATTGTAAGCTGCAATTGCATTTAGCCAATCGCCTTCAAGGGTTTTGTGTAAATACGATAAGTAGTCAAGTGCTGCGCGAGTCGATTGCACGATGTCGCGACGACCGTCGTACCACCAGTTTTGTTTTAAATCGAATCGCTCACCAGTTGCAGGCATAAACTGCCAAATGCCCGACGCACTGCGATTAGAGTATCCAAATGGGTCAAATGCGCTTTCTACAATAGGAAGTAGTGCAATTTCGATTGGCATTTCGCGCTTTTCTACTTCCTCAACAATAAAGTGTAAGTAAGGTTCTGCACGTTTAGAAATACGATCTAAATAGGCTTGGTGGCGAGCGTAATAATTACGTTCAGTAACAACAGGGCGGTTTTGCGGTATTTCGATAGAAAGTTGGTAGCGAATTCGCTCCCATACATCATCAAATACGGGAGCTTCTTGCTCATCAGGGTCAACTTGCTGATATTGTGCGTTTACCATCAATGCATTGTTAATGTCGTTAGGACTTGCGCCTTCGAGTTGTTGGTTTGCTTGCGTGGCGACTTGAGAGTCTGAGTCTAGAGTTGCCACAGTTTGACAACCACTTAGCGCTAACGCCAAGGCTACTAATAGGGGAGATTTATTCATAAATACCAATACATCGGGTAAAAAACTCGGCGAATACTACCTGTTATGAGTTAACATTGCCACTTAATGACTTTTTAAAACGCAGAAATAGAATCATCACTATATCTTAAGTTAATGATTCTAATAAAATAAATATTAAAGTATTAGTTTGTGCATTAAAAATTGTCTTTGAACTGTCTCAGACTAGCAAAGTTTCCCCAAGGTTCATTGTTTTTTGTAACCGAGATGAATTTTTCTGGCACTAACTCTGTAATGGTTGGCAAATCGCTACGCATAAATGGATTTACTTTTAGCTCCTGTCCAATAGAAGTTGGTAGGGAAATTTGGTTATTACTGCGTAATTCATCTACTTTTTTACTGTACGCAAGGAGTTCTGGGTTGCGAGGTTCAACCGCTTTGGCAAAGGCAAGATTAGCTTGCGTGTATTCGTGTGTGCAATACACACTACAGCTTGCAGGCAGCTCTCTTAGTTTATTAAACGATTCCCACATTTGCTTTGGTGTGCCTTCAAATAATCGCCCACATCCACCGCTAAACAATGTATCGCCTGTAAAAGCAAGTTCATCATTTGTATAGCAAATATGATCAAGTGTATGCCCAGGCGTCGCTAAAATATTAAAGTTAATATTAAGTACGCTAATGCTTTGAGCATCAGTAAGTGAGTGAGTAATGCCTTTAAATGGACTATTCGCGGGGCCATAAACCGATATATTTGGATAGGCGTCAACTAATGCAGCTACGCCATCAGTGTGGTCGTAGTGATGATGCGTAATTAAAATCCCACCAAGCGTAAGTTCGTGCTCAGCTAGATACGCTAATACGGGCTGTGCTTGGCCAGGATCGACTACCCATGCTTGGTTACTGTTATCGGTAGTTAAACACCAAATGTAATTATCAGAAAAGGCTTTAATTGCTTTGACTTGCACCATGGTAAATTGCTCTATAAAGTGACACTTATCGCATAGTATAACGAGCTCAAAAAATGAAACCAGCCCTTAGTTTTCAAGAAGGACCCAAACCACTGTCGTGGCAGCAGTTTCCTCATGGGGATTATTTGCGTGCAGATATTGAACGTAAGATGGAGCAGTGGCTGCCGCGTATGTTTGGCTATCATATGCTTAAGCTAGGTAATTTAAGTGGCGAATTAAACACAAGTATAAGTACGATTAAACACCAAGTGTGTGTTGCAGAGCCTGGGCCTTACACCGGGGTAGTCGCTGACATAGACGAATTACCATTTTACGAGCACAGTATTGATGCCTGCATACTAAGCCATTGCTTAGAGTATCATTCAGACCCACATCACATTTTACGAGAAGCACATCGCACGCTTATCCCGGGTGGTTATATAGTAGTGACTGGCTTTAATCCATTTAGTTTATGCGGACTTGCACAAATGCTGCCTTTTAGTGGTCAAAAATTACCATGGACAGGGCGCTTTTTTACACCCGCACGGGTTAAAGATTGGCTAAACTTACTTGGTTTTGAAATTGTAAGTGATGAACGTTTTATTTATTCATCACTGGCAAGAGGTAATAGGCTATCAAGGTTTGAGTTTTGGCGTACTTTTGCAAAACAGTATTTAAAACCAATGGGCAGTGTTTATATGCTGGTGGCACGAAAAAGAGTTGCGCCACTTACGCCAATAAAACCTAAGTGGCATGCAAGGCCGCAGTTTGCACCAGTAAAAGGGGCAGGGCTTAGACAAACGTCAAAGCAGCATTACAAAACGTGCGACCAAGAAAATAATACCAATTGCATTAAATAAGTGATCTATTATAGCGCTAAGAAGATAGCACATTAACAAGGCGAAAATTGTGACATATAGTTGTTCTATATGAATCATTTTTAACGCAGTTAGTGAGTTATTTAATGCGATAGTATGAACTTGTTTTTAATAAAATTGGTGTAACAACAGCTAATTAAGGCTGGTAGCCTACATCTTCTAGTAAATCTTTGCTGCCAGCTGCATCGCGCGCCAAATCGTCAACTATTTCGTTGTACTTATGGCCGCTATGCCCTTTAACCCATTTCCAGGTTACATTGTGCTCGCTACAGGCTTTATCTAGGCGTTTCCATAAATCGACGTTTTTAACCGGCTTTTTAGCTGATGTTAACCAGCCACGTTTTTTCCAGTTAGTGATCCACGATTCAATACCTTGCTTAACATATTGGCTATCGGTTGTTAGATTTACTTCGCATTCTCGAGTGAGTGATTCTAGGGCTACAATAGCCGCGAGCATTTCCATTCGGTTATTTGTTGTGAGTTTATAACCTTGGCTCATTTCTTTTTCGTGGCCGTTATAAATCATAAAAATACCATAACCGCCGGGGCCAGGATTACCTAAACATGAGCCATCGGTGTAAATCTCTACGGTTTTTTGCACTGTTTTACCTTGATCTTATGTACAATAAAGTGATTATAGAAAGATACCAGAATCAGGCTAAATTCGATATGGCACGTAGACAAATAGTTTTAGATACAGAAACCACCGGCATAGACCCTAAACAAGGGCACCGTATTATAGAAATTGGGTGTGTGGAGTTAGTAAATCGCCGTTTAACAGGCAATAACTTTCACGTTTATATAAATCCACAACGGCCAAGTGAAGAAGAAGCGATAGACGTTCACGGTATCACTAACGAATTTTTACGTGATAAACCGTTGTTTCATCAAATTGCCCAAGAGTTTTTCGACTATATTGAAGGGGCTGAGTTAGTTATTCATAACGCGCCGTTCGATATTGGCCACATGGATAACGAATTTGCGTTGCTTAATCAGGGTTATCCTAAAACAGATACTTTTTGTCAAGTTCTCGACACGCTTAAAATGGCGCGTGACTTGCATCCAGGTCAAAAGAACAACCTTGATGCATTATGTCGTCGTTACGATGTAGATAACGGTAAACGAACGCTTCACGGCGCGCTACTGGATTCTGAGATTTTAGCCGATGTTTACCTTGCCATGACGGGCGGTCAAACAAAGTTGAATTTGAATCAAAACAAAGATGACGGCAGCGAGCAACAGAAGGGCGGTATAAAGCGTTTAAATAGTGATAGAGCCCCATTAGTTGTTCTGCGAGCAAGTGACGCTGAGCAAAGCGCACACGAGGCACGATTAGATCTTGTAAATAAAGAAGGCGGCCAATGTATCTGGCGCGCTGAATAAGGCGATTTAATGAAAACGATGTATTTTGTAACAGCGTTATGTGCAGCTACTTTATTTACTGGCAATGCATATGGCGTAAAACAAGTAGAAGTGCTCAAGCGCGATGGGCATCAAAATGAGATCCCTTTACTTGATAATCGTTTTCGCATAGATAGCAAAATAGATGAAATAACACTGCTTTTTTTTAGAAAATCAGGTGCACCTGCTGTTATTTTAGTGAGGCCCGATGGCAGTAAGTACTTTGCTGCTGACTCTGTTAAAAACCCTAACTTAGATTGGTTTGACGAACTCAGCTACGATTTAGTAACCATAAAAAAACCTATGGCAGGTCCTTGGCAAGTCATAGGCAGTATTTTGCCCGACAGCCGAATAGTCGTATTAGGCGAGATATCTCTTGAGGCAGAGCCTCTTCCTTCAATGTTGTTTAGAGGGGAGACAATAAAAATCACTGGCAAAATACTAAATGACGGTGAGCCAATTAATACAAACCTATTTAGAGATGTTGTGAGCCTTAATGTCGACTTTGTAAGTACTAACAATGAAAACTTTGCTAACTTTGGCGCAGGCATTCAAGAAGTCGCTGAATTTAAAGACGATGGACGTGGATTTGATGAGCGCCCTAAAGATGGTGTATTTACGGGCGAGTTTACTTTAGATTTCCCTGCGGGTGAATGGACTCCAGAACTTTACGTGGCAACACCACTGCTGCAGCGACGCATCGTGCAAAATACAATAGAAGTGCACGAGCCGCCTTTTGTAACCGAAGTCGCGTTAGCAGAGCAAGATACAGACGAGCATCTGTTAACTATAAATATAGACCCAAGTATTGTTAAGCCAGAAACAGTCATCATCCAGGGAAAAATCTACTATCCCAATAACGAAGAGCAAATGTTTACCATAGATGCTGCTGCTAAAGATTCACGACAACTTAGTGTTAAAAATTATGATTGGGGTAGATATAGCGTTGAGCTGTCAGTTTTTGGGACTAATATTAATGGCCGCGAATTTATGGCAACGCTACCAACGTACAAATTTGAGATAGAACGACCTATAGAAGCGGTGCCCGAAATTGATCCTGCAACGATTATTACCCCAGATGAAATGATTGAGAATGAACCCGTTGAAGAAAAAATGGCCACATCTACAATTATTAGTTTAATTGTAGGCTGCAATACGCTTATTTTATTACTCGGTTGGTTGTTAATTCGTATATTTGTTCAGAAAAAACCGATTAAATTTAAAGTGAAGCTGCCTTTTTTAAAGAAAAAGAAAACAAGTGAAGGTGATGTTGCCGACACAGAAAAAAATCAAGTCGGTAAAAATGGCTCAAAAAATGACAGATCAGGTGAAATTTTAAACCTTTCGATGACAGATGACTAAAAAACCTATAAAAAAACAAAAAAGCCCTTGACGAAATAGGGGTTGGTTCGTATTATTCACGCCGCTGTCAGGGAGACCTAAACAGCAACGAAAATATGGAGTGGTAGTTCAGTTGGTTAGAATACCGGCCTGTCACGCCGGGGGTCGCGGGTTCGAGTCCCGTCCACTCCGCCATTTTCGTAAAATTTGTAAGTAAAAGCTGGAGTGGTAGTTCAGTTGGTTAGAATACCGGCCTGTCACGCCGGGGGTCGCGGGTTCGAGTCCCGTCCACTCCGCCAACA
>NZ_JBBMQZ010000019.1:0-113078 GCF_038900275.1 Pseudoalteromonas sp. AS71
GAAAACACCAAATCAAGTGCATAAAAAAGACCTGGCGCTTTCGCACCAAGTCTTTCATTAAAACCGTCAACCTATTTCAGGATGGGACAAAATAACTAATTAATTATTTACGTTTAGTCGGCTTAACACGCTGATTGTGTTTTTTAACTGCTTTACGAATTTGGTTGATTTTAGCGCGTTTATCTTTGCGTTTTTCAGGCATAACAGAAAGCTTAGTTTGTGTTTCGCGGCCTAATTTAACGGTTTTACGCAAGTAGTTTACTGTTTCTAAATCATACTCCATCCAACCACCTTGTGGCACGCGCTTATCAAGCTCTAGTTTACCGTAACGAATACGAATAAGACGAGATACTTCCGCATCTTGAGACTGCCATAAACGACGAACTTCACGGTTACGTCCTTCATTTAACGTTACGTTAAACCATCGGTTAACGCCTTCACCACCCATAGGGGTTACAGTCGTGAATTTGGCTGGACCATCTTCAAGCTCAACACCGCGTAGTAAGTTTTTAACCGTTTCATTGGTTACTTCACCAAATACACGCGCAGAGTATTCACGCTCGACTTCATAGCTTGGGTGCATTAATCGGTTTGCCAGTTCACCATCGTTTGTAAAGAGCATCAAACCTGATGTATTAACGTCTAGTCGACCAACCGCAATCCAGCGATCGCCATCAATACGCGGAAGTCGGTCAAATACAGTACGACGTCCTTCAGGATCTTTACGTGTACTTAACTCACCTTCTGGTTTGTTATACATAATCACACGACAGATTCGGTCTGCTTTTTCTTCAATTTTTACACTGTGTCCGTCCACACGAATCAAATCGGTTTCTTCAACACGGTCACCTAACTTTGCCACTTTACCGTTTACACTAACGCGGTTTGCATCAATGTATTTTTCCATTTCACGGCGTGAGCCTACGCCTGCACGGGCTAAGACTTTTTGTAACTTTTCACCTTGTATAATACTCATTCGGATGGTTCTCTCACAGAAGGATCGCTCAATAACTGGTTAATTTTACTTTGCTGCTCTGTTGGCAACGCAGGTAAATTTTCAAGCCCAGTTAACGAAAAATAATCTAAAAATTGCTTAGTAGTTGCATATAAAGCCGGCTTACCCGGAACCTCTTTATGCCCTACCACTTTAACCCACTCTCTTTCGAGTAAGGTTTTAATAATATTCGAACCCGTAGTAACACCTCTTACTTGCTCAATTTCGCCGCGTGTAATGGGCTGCCTGTATGCAATAAGTGATAATGTTTCCAGTAAAGCACGCGAGTATTTTGGTGCACGTTCTTGCCACAAGTTATTTAACCAAGGGCTTAAACTACTGCATGCCTGAAACCGATACCCACTACCAACCTCAACTAAGCGAATACCACGAGTTTGAAAATGTTCTTGTATTGTATCTATTGCGTCATTTATTCGTGCCATAGAAATAGCTAAATCTATTAATACGATGTCTTTAAGGTGGCGTTTACTAACAGGCTTATCTGCAACAAAAATAGCTGCTTCAATGATCTCAACTAGTTGTTCATCACTAATTCGTCGACCCGCCATACACACTCTTAACAAATAAAAATACACAGCCATCTATTATGACAGAACAACACCAAACTAGGAAAATATATCTATCAAATAACTAAATTTAAAACACAAAAAAGCCAGTGACTAGCACTGGCTTCTTTGTTGCTTATTAAAATGACAACTATTAGCTGTGTTTAATGGCTTCTAATGCATCATCTTCAGCTACTGCGTTACCGTATTTTTTAATGTAACCCATAAACTCGCTTTTACTGATCCGCTTATCTTGGTTTTTATCCATATAACCAAAATGATTTGAAATATCATCATCGTTACCTTCAACTACCGAGATATAGCCATTGCTGTCGTTATCTAGACTTGCAAAGCTGCTTTCAATTTTATCGAATTTAGCAATTTCAGCTTTAAATGCCGACTCACTTACTTCAGAATCAGTAGCTACTTTACCATTGTTTAACTTCATGTAAGTGTTAAATTCTTTGCGGCTAATTTCGTTATCCATATTGGTATCAATATTTGAAAAATGACCCCAAATGCTATCGTCATCAGCTTCAACTTTTGAGATGTAGCCATCGCTGTCATTATCTAAACTTGCAAAGTCACTATCTATTCTTTCAAGACCTTGATTAGATGAACAAGCCGCTAGGCTTAATGATGCTAAAATAGTGGCTGCTAATGTTAACTTTTTCATAAGACGTATCCTTCGTAATTAATTAAATGTCACTTTAACTAATACAAATCTAATGCCAATAATAGTTAACTTATAATAATCAATAACTTAATCTCATTCGGTATATTTATTAAGCAGTTTCAATAAGTTAAGCTTGCAAGCTTTGCAAACTACCTTGTAATTTTTGCAAAAAAATACCCGGTAAAAACCAGGTATTTCAATTTTACTTATATAGTTAAGCTAACAATTAGATTGCTGCGTTTTGGTAGCGCTTAACAAACTCAGTAACGTTTTGACCATTACATTTTAATGAGTTCAGGTTACCAATTTTTTGACGAACAGGTGCTAAACCTTGTTTTAAAGCCGTCATACATAGTTGAGTTTCTTGTTGAGCGTCTTTTGCAAATACTTCTACTTTCTCAACTGATGCGTTGCTTAATGTCGTTTTTTTAGCAATATCACGAATATCTTCGCCATTACATAAAATGCTTTTAGAAAAACGAGATAGGTAAATACCGTGCTGGGCAGCTTCTTTACGAGCAACGCTAAAGCCTTCGTTTGCACTTAGTACGCATAACTTAGACTCAATTTTGTTATCTTGGCTAAAGTAAGTATTGCTTTGTGCTGACGCAGTTGCAGATGCTAGTAAAGCAGTGGCTAAAAGTAGTTGTGTTTTCATGAGAGATCCTATTTGAACGAGCTAAACAAGTGAATTTCGCGCATTATATATTCAATAAAGTTAAGTTCAATTGAATTTTTTATTTATTTAAATAATTAATATTGTATTCACAATGTTTAAACTTTACCCATCATTTGATCAACATTTACGCAGCTATTATCTCAATTCAGTCATGTTATGTACGCGTATTTACTGATACAATTTAATCTATTAAATAGAACCAATTTTAAGGTAAATTTTATGAAAGTGATTTCTTTCAATATCAATGGTCTGCGTGCTCGTCTTCACCAATTACAAGTAATTATCGACAAACATCAACCAGACGTTATTGGCTTGCAAGAGATTAAAGTTCACGACGAAGCATTCCCATTAGAAGATGTACAAAAAATGGGATATCACGTCTACTTTCATGGTCAAAAAGCGCATTATGGCGTAGCTATGTTATGCAAAAAAGAGCCTAAATCGGTCTTAAAAGGTTTTGCCACCGATACAGATGAATCGCAAAAACGCATGATAAGCGTCACTATTGAACAAGAAAACGGTCGCGACCTTACTGTCATGAATGGCTATTTCCCACAAGGTGATAATATTAATCACGAAACTAAATTCCCTTATAAACGTCAATTTTATAAAGATTTAATGACACACCTTGAAACCAACCACACACCCGATCAAGATGTAATTGTCATGGGTGATATCAACATATCACCCACCGATTTAGATATTGGTATTGGCGAAGTAAATGCTAAACGTTGGTTAAAAACAGGTAAATGTTCTTTCCAACCGGTAGAGCGTGAATGGCTTGCAACACTACTTAATTGGGGTTTTAAAGACACCTTTAGAGAGCAAAACCCCGAAATAGACGATCAATACTCGTGGTTTGACTATCGCTCTAAAGGGTTTGTAGATAATCGAGGACTTCGTATAGATGTCGTCCTTGCAACCAATGAACTTGCAGCACGTTGCATAGATACCGGTATTGATTACGAACTTCGCGGTATTGAAAAACCGTCAGACCATGCCCCTATATGGTCAACATTTAAGTAATTATTATGCTCAGCCTAACAATGCAGGGACTGCTTTGGTCCCTTGTAATTATCATTGCTATTTTAAGCTTTGATAAAAAAACATATAAAACATTACTTAATACGCCAGTCCGTCAAACTGGCGTGCTTGCGTGTGCGTTAGTGTTTGCAATGCTTTGGCGAATAAAGGCAGGAATTTTAACGGGCCTTGATTTGCACATACTAGGTGTTACGGCCGCGACATTAATTTTAGGCTGGCGATTGACTATTTTAAGTAGCCTACTTGCCACAGCACTGCTCGCTGCCTTTGGTCAAATTGAACTTGAGCTGTTACCAGTACAACTGCTTATTGGTGCGTTTATTCCTATTTTATTGAGCTATCTTGGCTTTATAATTAGTTACCAATATTTACCTCGTCATTTTTTTGTTTATATATTTGTTTGTGCGTTTATAACCGCGGGATTTATAGCCTGTATAAAAATAAGCCTAGGTGCTTTATTTTACTTAGCTATAGGGCAATACAATTGGCAAGAACTTGCAGATAACTACGTTTATCTAAGTGCCATAATCTGGTTTCCTGAAGCAATGCTCAACGGCATGGCTATAACGATTATGATCACCTATCGCCCGCATTGGGTAAAAACTTTTTACGATAAGGACTACCTAGGCTCATGAGTCTACAATATCAATGCCCGCTGTGTACCCTAGCACTTTTAAAAGCTGATTCAACACTTCGTTGTGCTAATAACCATAGCTTTGATTTTGCCAAAGAAGGTTATGTTAATTTACTGCCTGTGCAACAAAAAAACTCAAAACAACCGGGTGACTCACTTGAAATGGTACAAGCCAGACGCGCATTTTTAGAGCGTGGTTATTATGGCTTCTTGCAACGAAATCTTAGCGACATAGTTAGTAATATAAGTGCAAATACAGTAATTGACTTAGGATGCGGCGAAGGATTTTATACCCAAGCAATAGCAAGTAAAACAAATGCTATAGTATATGGTGTCGATATTTCAAAATCAGCGGTTAAATATGCAGCAAAGCGCTACCTTAATTGCCATTTTAGTGTGGCATCAATCAGCCAAGCGCCCTTTAAAAGCCAATTTGCCGATGTACTTTTTAGCGTATTTGCACCTTTGTTTGAGCAAGAGCTCGAACGCCTTGCAAATCAAAACGCAACACTAGTGGTTGCAAGCCCAGGCCCTTGTCATTTAAAAGAGCTAAAATCGTATATATATTCAGAAGTAAACGAACATACTGAAATATCCACTCCAAAAGGGTTTCAAAAATCGGAACAGATCCTTTTAACAGAGCATGTAGCACTTAGCTTTACTGATATTAAAAACTTAATAATGATGACACCATTTGCATGGAAATTTAGACCCGAGCACTGGACAGCACTCGAAGAAAAAGGTGAACACACTGTCACCTTATCATTTTATATTACTCAGTTTACCAAAATAGATAATGGTATAACTCTCTAAAACTGCTCTTTAGTAAATGCCCTGTCCATTTTTTCAAACATATCTTTAAGTAAATTGGCAAGCTCCATATAACGGGGCTTGTTTTCACTTAACTGCGCTTGATATCCATTAGCTGCCATTTTAGTGTACAGCTCGTTATACCATTTTTGCATCGCAGGCTCTAAAGGCGTTTGCGCTCGCTTACCTAACCAAAATAGACCTTGTAATGGTAGAGATATAAAAAATAACGCACTCGCAATGGCTTGTGGTAAAAAATCAGAGCCTAAGTAATTTAGCTGAAAAAACAATGTTAGCATGGCTAAGATTGGCATTACTGTAATGGCAAGCTCAGTCGCTCTGATCACTCTAAACTCTAAAAACAAAGGCGCAAGCTCTCTGCGCATTGGCCATTTTTTACCATACAAACGGCCTGTTTGTAGTTGTGACATCACACTTTTTTGCATCATGACTCCTCACAGATACTGCTTTTAAATACAATAGAAAAACGAGCTATACCCAAAGTGTAACACAAAATGAAGGAGTTACACTTTCTCAGTAAAAGAGCTTAAATTTACCCTTTAATGGCGAACTATCCTAACTTAAACATCTTAAATAAGGTAAAGTATTTAACATTGCGTTAACTACTTTGCAATTGAACATTCAATTGTTTTAGCTTTATTTAATACCGTAAGTGTAACGATTACGTATTAACGTTTACTTACTAAATTTGTTTATGGAAATTGAATCTATGCCAACAACCTCCCCTAAAGCCCAACATGTTTTAGTTTTAAACTGTGGTAGCTCTAGTTTAAAGTTTGCCATTATTGATGCAAACGACGGTCACGAAATTATCTCAGGCCTTGCTGAGCGCTTAGGCGCCAAAGCACCCTCTATTAAATACAAATTTAATGGTGCTAAAACAGTTATCGACTTAGCGCCTAACCAAGCACATGCTGAGGCTATAAATACGCTTGTAAGCTTAATAAAAGATCACAAACTTGATGAGCAACTTATCGCAGTAGGCCATCGTGTTGTGCATGGCGGCGAGCACTTTACGCAATCTGTATTGATTGACGAAAAAGTAATTGCAGGCATTACGCAGTCAGCAACGCTTGCACCGCTTCATGGGCACGCTAATTTACTAGGTATATCATCGGCGCAGGCATCGTTTAAAGGTTTGCCACAAGTCGCGGTGTTTGATACTGCATTTCATCAAACTATGAGCGAAGTTGCCTTTCTTTACGCTCTTCCATATAAGTTGTACACCGAGTTTGGTGTTAGGCGTTATGGTTTTCATGGCACAAGTCATTTTTATGTTGCAGAGCAAACAGCAAAGTTACTAGAGCAACCTATCGAGCAGAGTAATTTTATTAGTGCCCACTTAGGCAACGGTTGTTCTGTATGCGCGATTAAAAATGGTAAGAGTGTTGATACCAGCATGGGACTAACGCCTCTAGAGGGGCTGATAATGGGCACACGTAGCGGCGATATTGACCCTGGTTTATTTAACTTTTTAACCACCCAACTTGATTACACAGCCCAGCAAATAGATAACCTACTAAACCAAAAAAGTGGCTTGTTAGGTATTAGCGAGCTTTCTAACGATTGCCGTACTATTGAAGAAGCCGCTATAGCCGGGAATAAAAAAGCGATACTCGCAATTGACATGTTTTGCTACCGCCTTTCAAAACAAATTGCAGCGTATATGGTCCCATTACAGCGCCTTGATGCTGTGATTTTTACGGGTGGTATTGGTGAAAACTCAGATATTATTCGTGAAAAAGTAATTACGCAACTTGCCTTTTTAAGCATTAAGTGTAATCCGCAAGCCAACCTTAATGCGCGCTTTGGTCAAGGCGGTGTTATTAGCTGTAAAAATTCACACGTCAAAGCAGTTGTAATGCCAACTAATGAAGAATGGGTCATTGCCCTTGATGCTGCAAATATCGTGAAGGAGCTTTAATATGGCACGTCGTATTATGTTAATTCCTGTTTCTACCGGTGTTGGTTTAACGTCGGTATCAGTTGGTTTAGTGCGTGCACTTGAACAAAAAACAGTTAAAGTTAACTTTTTTAAACCCATCGCTCAGCCACGTTCAGGTGAAACAGGCCCTGAAAAATCAACACAAATAGTCACTCAAGGCTCACCTATTAACTCACCAATGCCTTTTGCACTTGATTATGCAGAGCAAATGATTGGCGACGGTAAAGGTGATGATCTACTAGAGGAAATTGTTGAACGCTTTGAAAGTAAAATAAACGACGACGAAGTCGCTATTATTGAAGGTATGGTACCTACTCGTCGCCAACCTTATGCTGGGCGTGTAAACCGCGAAATTGCGCAAACACTCGGCGCCGAAATTGTATTTGTACTTACCCCTGGTAATTACACCATTACTCAAATAGAAGACCGCCTTGAAATTGCAGCAGGTAACTACGGTGGTATCGATCATCCTCGCGTACTGGGCTGTATTTTTAATAAAGTAAACGCGCCACTTGATGAAGAAGGTCGTGCACGCGCCGATTTAGTAGACTCATACAAACCTGAAGAGCTTGAAAACGAGTTAAATCGTTTAGCCTCCCTGCCTATTTTTAAAAATAATCCGTTCATGTTACTTGGCGCAATCCCGTGGGATTTTGACTTAGTAGCGCCGCGCGTAAAAGACTTAAGTGCGTATTTAAAAGCAACAATAATTAACGAAGGCGATATGCTTCATCGTCGCCTGCGACGTATTACTTTTTGTGCTCGTACGGTTTCAAATATTTTAAACTATTTTACGCCAGGCGCTTTATTAGTAACACCGGGCGATCGCTCTGACATACTTGTTGCTGCATGTTTATCAGCTATGAATGGCACCAAACTTGGCGCCATATTGCTTACCGGTGGTTTTGAGCCAGAGCCACGTATTATGGCCTTGTGTGAGCAAGCCATGCAAACCGGTTTACCAATACTTGCAACCGATGCAGACACATGGCGTACATCATTATTACTGCATAACTTCAATATGGAAGTACCAAACGATGATGACCAACGTATTGAAAAAGTAAAAGATCACAACGCAGAGCATATCAATTCAAGCTGGCTAGATACTCTAGCTAAAAGTGTAGGTAAAACTCGCAAGTTATCACCGCCCGCATTTCGTTACTTACTTACCACTAAAGCGCGTAAAGCAGGTAAAACAGTTGTTCTGCCAGAAGGCAATGAACCTCGTACAATTAAAGCGGCTGCTATTTGTGGACAACGCGGGATTGCTAAAACTATATTACTGGGCGATCGCGAAGAAATAATGCGTATTGCGCAACAGCAAGGTATTGAGCTAAACGAACATGTAACTATTATCGAGCCAAAAAGTATTATTAATGATTATATTGCGCCTATGGTCGAAATTCGTAAAAGCAAAGGCCTAACTGCCGTAGTAGCACAAGAGCAACTACAAGATAACGTCGTACTGGGTACAATGATGCTTGAGCAAAGTAAAGTGGACGGTTTAGTATCGGGCGCGGTAAACACTACGGCAAATACAATTCGCCCACCACTGCAATTAATTAAGACAGCGCCAGGGTCATCGCTAGTATCATCTGTATTTTTTATGCTACTACCTGACCAAGTGTTAGTTTACGGTGACTGTGCGATTAACCCAGACCCTAATGCTGAACAGCTTGCAGATATAGCGATTCAATCTGCCGACTCTGCAGCTGCATTTGGTATAGAGCCACGTGTTGCCATGATCAGCTACAGCACGGGCACTTCTGGTACCGGTGCCGATGTTGAAAAAGTACGTGAAGCCACAAAAATTGCAAAACAAAAACGTCCTGATTTAATTATCGACGGTCCACTACAATACGATGCCGCTATAATGGAAAACGTAGCTCTTAAAAAAGCACCTAACAGCCCTGTAGCCGGTAAAGCGACTGTATTTATATTCCCAGATTTAAATACGGGTAATACTACATATAAAGCAGTGCAGAGAAGTGCCGACTTAATAAGTATTGGCCCTATGCTGCAAGGTATGCGCAAACCTGTAAACGATTTAAGCCGTGGTGCATTAGTTGATGATATTGTGTATACAATAGCTTTAACTGCAATTCAGGCAGCACAAGCAGAAGCGCAAATTACTCAATAAACGCAACGTGTATTTTTTATAGCCTAGCTATTATTTATTTAATAATTAACTAGTTAGGCTATTTATACCCTGCAACCCCCATACTTATCCACAGAAATTGTGGGTAAGTTTGTAATCTCTATTAAAACCTACTCCCAAATGCCTATTTTAGTCTCGGTTACACCTTTAACTTGAAGGCAATAATCTATACTATTAAGCTATCAATAATGCTGTATCGCAGGCGTTTAATGTCAAAACAAACATTACAATTACACAGCACAATTTTATCTATACATAGTTTAGATGTAGATGCCGACATACCTGCGGCACTTTTAAAGCAATCTTTATTTTTTATTTCTAAAACCCATGATGAACTTTCAATTGTATGCCCAAGCGATTTTGAAGTAAAAAGCCTGGATACCGAACCAGACTGGCAAGCTTTAGAGGTTGTAGGTCCACTTGGCTTTTCGTTAACCGGAATTATGGCTAATATTTCAGGCGTATTAGCGCGAGCTAAAATTTCTATCTTTTCAATCTCAACCTACGATACTGATTATATTCTCATAAAAAAACACACTGCAGACAATGCTATTTCAGCTTTAAGAAAAGAGGGTTATAACGTGGTGGAAAATTAACTTATGAAAGCTCAAAAAATTGACTATTTAGCTCAAAATAAAACGCCTCTTAACGCAATAAATATTACCAGCCCATTTACAGGTAAAGTAATTGAACTGAAAGAGCACCCAGAACCTTTTTTTCGTTTTGGCACTCTGGGCCCTGGTATTATGGTGCAACTAACAAGTCATAAAATTTTAGCACCGTTTGATGGAACTTTATTACAAGTAAAAAATGCAGGCACTGAGTTTATTCTACAAGCTAATAATGGTCTAAAAGCCTTGATTAACTTAACTATCCCTGATTCGCAATCAATTACGCATACCCATATTGCACAACTCAATGGTAGCAAAATATGCAAAGGTCAACGCCTTGCTTATTTTGATTTACGAGAACTTGATACTCCAATGCTTGCTAGTTTAATTTTACTAAACGGCCATAATCTTGGCACATTTCATTACTCACATTCGCATGTAAATGCGGGCGAAGACACCCTATTAACTATTATTAAGAAGAACTAGATTTATGATCACTCTATACGGTATTAGCAATTGCGACACGATAAAAAAAGCAAAAAAATACTTAGCCGACAACAACATCGAATTTACGTTTCATGATTACCGCAAAGATGGCGTAAATGAGCAAATGGTAAGTGATTTTGCAGATAAACTCGATTGGGAGCAACTCGTCAATAAACGTGGCACAACTTATCGCGCACTAACTGATGAGCAGAAACAGAGTTTGACTAAAGAAAGTGCTATCCCATTGTTAGTTGAACAACCTGCAATGATCAAACGCCCAGTACTGGTAAACAATGGCACTTACCATTTAGGTTTTAAAGCAGCCCAATACGACGAGATTTTTAATAATGACTAATGATGTAATTAAACTCGCCCAAGCACTAATCCAACGTGAATCAGTAACGCCCGAAGATGCTGGCTGCCAACAAATGATGAACGATCGCCTTGCTGCGATTGGCTTTAATATAGAGTCATTATTTTTTACCGACACACTTAATACTTGGGCTCGAAAAGGCACACAATCGCCACATTTTTGTTTTGCAGGTCACACTGATGTTGTACCAACAGGTCCTGAAAAAAATTGGCAACATCCGCCGTTTTCAGGATTAATAAAAGATGGCCTATTACATGGGCGTGGTGCTGCCGATATGAAGGGCTCATTAGCTGCAATGCTTGTGGCAACCGAGCGCTTTGTTACTAAACATCCAGATCATAAAGGCTCAATTTCTTTTTTAATCACCTCAGACGAAGAAGGTCCATTTGTAAACGGGACTACTCGCGTAATTGATACATTAGAAGCACGCGGTGAAAAAATTGATATGTGTCTTGTAGGCGAGCCCTCATCACGCGATGTACTCGGTGATGTGGTTAAAAATGGTCGCAGAGGTTCACTTACCGCTTTTTTAACCGTTAAGGGTATACAAGGTCATGTGGCCTACCCGCATTTAGCACAAAACCCAATTCACTTAGCGACGCCAGCACTTACTGAACTTAGTCAAACGGTGTGGGATAACGGCAACGAATACTTCCCCGCCACCAGCTTTCAAATTTCTAATATTAATGGTGGCACGGGTGCGGGTAATGTTATTCCGGGTGAGCTCGAAGTACAGTTTAACTTTAGATTTAGCACGCAAGTAACGTATGAGCAATTACAGCAACGTGTAAATGACATTCTACAAAAGCATGACTTAAATTATGAATTAAGCTGGATAGTAAATGGCTTACCTTTTATTACCGAGCACGGCCCGCTTGTTGATGCCACAGTTAAAGCGATTAAATCAGTAACCGGTTTAACCACGAATCTAGAAACCACGGGTGGTACATCTGACGGTCGCTTTATTGCTCAAACTGGCGCTAAAGTAATTGAACTTGGTCCACGTAACGCCACTATTCATAAAGTGGATGAATGCGTAAGTACCGATGATTTAATTGCCCTTACCGACATTTACGAGCAAATATTAGAGCAACTTTTAGCATAATGGATGTAACTAAACCAACACCAATGATGTGTATCACAGGGCAAAGTGATACACATTTAACTGATATACAAAATCATCGCTTGCACAGCGCTATTATTAACGACTTTTTAGCGCTGCAAAGTGCAGCACAAAAAGCAGGATTTGAGCTTACTATTGCCTCAAGTTTTCGCGACTTTAATCGTCAATCAATTATTTGGAATAATAAGTTTTTAGGTATTCGACCTGTTTATAATAAACAGCAAAAGGTTGTAGATTTAACTAAATTAAATGATGTAGATAAATGCATAGCAATAATGCTCTACTCTGCATTACCTGGGGCAAGCAGGCACCATTTAGGCACCGATTTAGATGTGTTTGATAAAGCTGCGGTAAGTGATGATTATAAACTACAGCTAACACCTGATGAATACCTGCAAGGTGGGCCGTTTGCGCCTTTAAGTAATTGGCTTGATACTAACTTAGATAAATTTGGCTTTTATCGCCCTTACCAACATGATTTAGGCGGCGTCGCACCTGAGCTTTGGCATATAAGCCATATCAAGCAATCACAATTGTTAGTGAATACGCTTAGCGAGCAAGTACTTTTTGAATGCATAAAAAATAGTGAACTACAGGGTAAGCAGGCAATACTTGATAACTTACCTGCTATTTATAAACGCTTTGTAACAAACGTGAGTCCACCATAAAAGAAGGTTAACTTAAATGATATTAAACCTTCTTTTTATTTAAAATAAATACCAGCACAGCGCCTAATATTAACGAGCTTGCTACTATAAATTCCATTGTTACCTGCTCTGATAAAAACAAGACCCCGGCAACGGCTGCAAGTACAGGTACACAAAGCTGCACAACAGCAGCTTGGGTACTTTTAAGCAGTGGCATAGCCACATACCAAACACTGTAACCAATTCCAGACGCTATCGCACCCGAGGCACATGCAAGCAAAACCCCTTCAATACTCATATTTTTTAAATAACTCATACCAACAAGTAATAAAACAGGGATAGCCACTAAGCTTCTTATAAAGTTAAACCCCGTAGTACGTAGTGGCGATACGCACACTTTACCGCGAATACTGTAAATACCCCATGCCACACCACTGAGTGCCATAAGTGATGCACCTAATAATGAAGGTACAGCAGCAGATGGCAGCATTAAATATACAAACCCACCTAGCGCCACTATAAACGCGCACCACTGAAGCACACTCAACTGCTCTTTTTGATATATACCCCAGCCAATCATAGTGAGTTGCACGGCTGAAAACAAAATAAGTGCACCGGTTCCTGTATCTAGCTCAAGGTATGCAATCGAAAAACAAAGCGCGTAAATAAGAAGACTAATACTGCTTCGCCAGCTTCCTTTATCACTTAAAATAGCGGGGTTAAATGTACCTTTTCGTTTTAAATTATGGGTATAAATAGCCATTATAATGCCCAAACATGCAGCTCCGCTTAGTAAACGAATAACAGTAAAATTCCAAGCATCTATATAGCCTTCGGCTAAAGCCATTCTGCAAAAAAGAGAGTTTGCGGCAAACGCGATTAAGGCAATAATTGTATACAATGTAGCTTTCAAAAAAATTCCTTAGCAATCAAAAACGAGTCACAGCATTGTTTAAATTAATAATCTAATTAACCCTCTAAGCTTAAAGTGTAACTATAAAAGCCTACAAACGCTTTACTGAGCGACACATTTAAACAGGATTGATACAACTGTGCAAAGGGAGTGTTGTATTTAATAGACCACCTCATCTGTATAAGCATTTCACTTAACAAGAAAAGTTCACGCTTTGTTCACCAATGTCATTTTATATTTCCTTATTGACAGGCAGTTTTACTCTACGATTTTTTACAATATTTCACACATTCAAATAAAAATAATATGTTAATGTATGCAAGTAAATTAAGAGGAGTGCGCAGTGCGCCTAAGTATAATTTTAAGCTTTTGTTGTATTTTAAGTGGGTGTAGCACAATGGGCTTTAATGACCTATTTAATGACTATGCCACGCAAATGACACCAATAAGAAATGCGATCGAGAAAAACAATATCGAAGAAGCGCAATCCCTTATTGCCAATAATAGCACCATGCACAGCAGCTACTTACTCAACCAACTTGAGCAAGCTCGCTTAAACGACTTAGCCAATACGCCACAAGAGGCACAAAGTAAATTTGAGAACGTGTATACGCAAATGCAAAAAAAACGCGAAGCCGCCAAAATACAAGTAAGTGCGGGGCTTGAGCAAAGCAATGCGTTATTTACTAACGACTCAGCAATTACTTATGTACCACCGGCTTACGAAATGAGTATGCTTCATAGTTATAAAGCACTTAACTACGTGTATAAAAACGATGTAGAAGGCGCTTTGGTCGAAATTCGCCGTGCTAATAAAGTACAAGTTGATGCACTAAGCGAAAATAAAACAGATGGCGACTCAACAGTTAAGGAAGCGCAGCAGCACTACCCTAGCATGGGCAATGTAACCAGAGATGTAAAAAATGGCTTTCAAAATGCCTACACATTTTATTTATCTGCTTTGCTTTACCAAAGTGCTAAACAGTATGACGATGCTTATATTGATTATAAAAAAGCACTGGCTATACAACCTAACAATATTTATTTACAGCAGGACGTAATGCGCCTTGCTAAAAAACAAGGGTTTGACCAAGACCTAAGCGAATTAAAAAAACGTTTTAGTGATGCACCCACTATTTCTGCAACACAAGGCGAAGTAATTGTTTTATTTGAACAAGGCTTAGTACCAAAACAAGATGAATTTAAACTGCGCTTACCCATTTATTCATCACGCGGCGATGCACGCTTTTACAGCCTTGCAATGCCAGTATATAAAGATAATGCCTATGTACGCCGCCTTAATAATATAAACATAGATGCACAAAGCTTAGAGCTGAGCCCATTAGTACACATTGAAGCACTTGCAGCAAAAACATTAGAAGATCAAATACCTGCAAAAGTAGCTCGCCAAGTACTTAGATTAGTAGCTAAAGAGAAAGTGCGTGCAGAACTTGCTCGCAGTGCCGGTGATGTAGGTAACATACTTGCTAATATTTATAATTTGGCTTCTGAGCAAGCTGATACACGCAGTTGGCTTACACTTCCAAATCAAATAAGTGTTGCAAGGCAAAGCCTAAATACAGGTGAGCATTCTCTGCATATAGGCACACAAGCACCTATAAATTTTACCGTTAGTAAGCAAGGGTTAACGTTAATTTACTTAACCTCCGTTAATAACTACTTTAATTACCACGTAGTTCAACTTTAGGAGCCATCATGAAATACATAGCGCCATTATTAGCAGTCTTAATGCTCAGTGCATGTTCCAGCAAACCGGTTACATCGGGTATTTCTGTTGAACAAAATAAAAATCAGTTTAATGAGCAATTACGTGTAGATAACCCAGAGCTCGGTAAAAAGCTGGCAATTACTGATGTGAAAACACGTCAAACCAACCAGTTAACCGATGTAGTAGTGACACTCTCGAGCCAGTATAAAAAATCACAGTATTTGCAGTATCAATTTAATTGGTTTGATAAAGACGGCTTTGTTATTAAAGGCAATCATTCACCTTGGCAAGCACTCACCTTATTTGGTTTTGCAAAAACACAATTACCGGGCTTAGCACCTAGCTCTGATGCGGTTACCTTTTCTTTAGCAGTAAGAGAAGTGTCTACCGAATCACAAGAATTTAAAGATTAAAGGAAACAACTATGATCATCAGTAACAAATTTAAAACAGTATCAACTTACGCTCTAGTTGGCTTGAGCGCTTTAGTGTTAAGTGGCTGTGCTAATAAAGCCGTAGTAAGTTATGGCGATGCACAAGCAGTAGAAACGACAGATATTAATTTTGGTTCTACCGACTTACAAAAAGTAGCGAGTCAAATGACCGACTCATTACTCAGCTCACCTGTTGTTGGCACAATGACCGCCAATAAACGCCCTGTAGTATTTGTTGAGCGTATTAAAAATAAAACCAGCGAGCACATTGATACAGAATCAATCACCGATTCAATCTCAACACAAATGCTACGCAGCGGTAAGTTTCGTTTTGTAGATATGACCCGTGTTGAGTCAGTACGTGAGCAATTAACGTTTCAAAACGAAGATGCCCTTGTTAACCCTGCAACAGCCGTTGCATTTGGTAAACAAATTGGCGCGCAATATATGTTATATGGAAACTTATCAAGCATCGTTAAATCAAATGCCGATAAATCAGACGTATACTATAAATTTACAATGCGTTTAATGGATATGGAAAGCGGCCTAGTTGAATGGGCTGATGAAACTGAAATTCGTAAAACTAAAGAAAAATCAACCTTTGGCTGGTAGCTAATACCAATCTGCTTATATATGGGGTCTATTTAACGTTAAGAAAATTACGCTAGTACTAGGCAAAAATTTTTGTATCTAGTTGTTCTAAATAAAAAATTTTTAACGACGTTATAGCGCAATTTAATTCGTTAAATTGATCAAAGATTTATGCAGGTTGGTATAAAAGGAGCAAGTTATGAAAGCAATTACTGTAATTATGTGCGCTTTACTTACAATAAGCGCGCCTACGTTTGCTAAATACGAGCGCAATAAAGCAGTCCCTGTGCAGCAAGTTTTATTTGGTGACGTAAAATCGGTACGCAATATTACCGAGCAAGAAATCATTCAAGACAAAAACAACGGCTGGAAAACCTTCGGCGGCGCATTACTCGGTGGTGTAGTAGGCAACCAGTTTGGTGGCGGTAGCGGCCGCACAGTAGCAACAATATTGGGCTCGGTAATTGGCGGCAGTGTTGCACATAATAGGCAGCAGCAAAGCCATTATCAGCAAAATCACTTTGTAGAGTTATTAATACAAGTTGAAAATGGCGACCAGTTTATGGTTGTTCAAGATCAAGACCAATCAATGCGTTTTAGTAAAGGCGATAACGTAAGATTAGTGTATTTGAACGACAACACAGTGCGTGTAGATAAAGCGTACTAGGACGTGCTGAACTTTGGTGGTTGAATTTGCAGCAGAATGTTTGGTATTTAGACAAGGCAGAGCCTATGAACTGTGGTTGTTCCCTATAAATAGGCGATAACGCAGCATAAATGCCAAACATGCGCTGCCCGAAGGGTTCTGCCTAGCGGCAATTAACTCTTTGTTGCTCGGTTTTTACTTAGCCCACTAGGTTACAAACCTCGCGTCGCGATTTAATCCCCCCTAGATTGAACAAATTTCAATCCACAAAGTGCAACACGCCCTGCTAATATATTCATGACTAAAGTAAAAAAGGAGCCAAATTTGGCTCCTTTTTTATTATTTTTTTAATAACTATACTTGGCGATAGTCTTTAAAAAAGCGCTTCATTTTTAACATCGCATCGGATAAATCATCTTTGCTTGGTAAAAATACCAATCTAAAATGATCCGGCTCAGGCCAATTAAACGCCCTACCATGCACAAGTAATATTTTTTCTGCTTTTAGCAAATCGTACATCATTTTTTCATCATCTTTGACGTTAAAAAGTGCTGTATCTACTTTGGCAAACGCATAGAGCGCGCCTTTAGGTTTTTTACAACTAATGCCTTCAATATCATTTAATCCGCGCCACGCAATATCACGCTGCTCATACAAGCGCCCACCTGGGTTTATTAGACTATCAATTGATTGCACGCCGCCCAACGCCTGTTGAATTGCATATTGTGCAGGTACATTAGCGCACAAACGCATAGATGAAAGTATTTCTAGGCCTTTGCGTAAATCATCCATTACCGAAGTACGACCGCTTAACACCATCCACCCCATTCTGAGCCCCGCTGCACGGTATGTTTTTGCTAAACCATTAAAAGTAATGATTGGTACATCATCACAAAGTGAGCCGATTGAAGTATGCGTTATATCATCGTATAAAATCTTTTCGTAAATTTCATCGCTCAGTAATAGCAGTTTATGTTCACGCGCTATATCAATTAATTGCATTAACAAATCATCACTGTAAACCGCACCAGTGGGATTATTAGGATTAATTAATACCAGCGCTTTAGTTTTAGATGTTATTTTACTTTTTATATCTGCAATGTCCGGAAACCAATCTTGCTCTTCATCACATAAATAATGCACCGGATTACCACCCGATAACGTGACCGAAGCAGTCCAAAGTGGATAATCTGGAGCAGGAATAAGCACTTCATCGCCATTATTTAATAGCGCTTGGGTGATCATCTGAATAAGTTCGCTTACGCCATTACCAATATAGATACTATCTACATCTAAATTATGTAATCCACGTTGTTGGTAATGCTGATAAATAGCCACGCGGGCTGAATAGAGGCCTTTAGAGTCACAGTAACCTTGGGCTGAATATAAGTTGCGGATAATATCGCGGTGCATGTCTTCTGGCATATCAAAACCAAAGGCGGCCGGATTACCTATATTCAATTTTAATACTTTTTGACCTTCGTCTTCCATTTTTTTAGCTTGCGCTAAAACCGGCCCACGAATGTCATAACATACACCTTCTAATTTGTGACTCTTTTTAATATCAGACATTTTTACCTCTTTAGGGCGTATTGACTTTATGGATTAAATTTGTTCAACCTAGGGGCGATTTAATCGCGGCGCGAGATTTGTAACCTAGTGGGCTAAGTAAAAATTGAGTAACAAAGAGAAAATAGCCCCTAGAAAGAACCCTCTGGGCAATGCGTGTTTGGATTTTATGTGTTGTTATCGCCTATTTATGTGGAAAAACCACACTGCATAGGCTCTGCCTAACCTAAAAACCAGACACTCGTTGCAAATTCAATCCCGAAAGATCAACACGCCCTAGTGAATCTTTAGACTAACCTAGTAAAGGCGTAAAATGCCAGTGTATTTAAGCGCTTAATACTGAAATAAATTCACGTTTGGCTTATATCTTTAACGAGATGCTAACCATTCATTTAGCTTAGTTTGAGAGCCTGTTACTTGAGCCATTAAACTATCAGATGCGTCGATGGCTTCAGCTAAGTTATCTAGGTTTAAATTTTGTTCAATAACGCGAGACACTTCAGCAAGGCTTGAAGCACCAAACTGCGCAGCGTTAGATTTTAAGCTATGAGAATGACGAATAGCCGCTTCTCTATCTTTTCCAATGGTTGCTAACACTTCAGAGCCTAAACGTTCAAACTCCGAGCAGCAAAAATCAAGTGTGTCAGCAAACTGCTCACCCAATAATGATTCCATACTCTCTAATGCTGATGTATCTATATTTATTTCGGTCATATTTTAAGCCCTTAAAACAATCCATGTAAATTACAGTTTAATAGTACTACTTTATATTGATGCATAAAAAAAACCAACTTAATTACCTTATAAATGTATAATTATGAGGATCATACTGGCAACAAAAAGTTTATTAAATGGCACGCACACTTTGTAATCATTGTAACTTTGCACTTAACACCTGTATTTGCAGCGCAACTACAAATATAAATAACAAAGTTACGGTTATTATTCTACAACACCCAAGCGAAGAAAAAATAGCAAAAAATACCGCTAAGCTATTGAATTTATGCCTAACTGATTGCCAAATAATCAAAGGTGAAAATAATGATGACTTTGCCATACTAAAAACACTGCCAATCAGCTCAACTGTTTTGCTCTACCCTAACGAAAATGCTATAAATTTAGACGATAGCGTTGAGCAACCAAGTATAAAAAACATCACTCATTTAATAGTGGTTGATGGCACATGGAAAAAAGCCTATAAAATTTTACAGCTCACCACATTGCTAAATCAATTCAAAACGGTCAGTTTTAAACAGTTACCTAAAAATCGTTATGCTATTCGTAAAACACCCCGAGCCGACAGCCTATCCACACTCGAAGCCGTAGCGCATAGTTTATTTTTAATAGAGCAGCTAAATCCTGCACCACTTTATAATGTGCTTGATGAATTAATACAAAAACAAACCCAACATATGCCCGATCACGTAAAAGCACGTTACTTAGATTAAACACGGTGCCATGAATTTAAATGTGTAGTTACCTAAACAGACTAAAACGTGGCTTTACTCGCCAAGGCCCCGACTATCGCTTTGACGACCAAGTCGATTTTAGCGATATAAGAGATACCTTTGGTTTTAGATCAATGGTGGTAGGTAAATGGGTAACCAAAGAAGAGCGCTACATTAGCGCTAATTTAATTTACGATGCGCTGGCCGACCTTGCCCAAATACTGCATTTACCGCCCAAAGCTATTGGCCTGCGCGGGAAGCTTAATTTTGCATTTGGCCATGGTGGTCAAAAAGGCGTGCAAGCGCATTATAATGCGGCCTCTCAAACGCTTGCTCTTGCAAAAAATGCAGGCGGTGGCGCACTCGCTCACGAATGGTTTCATGCGTTTGATCATCACATAAGCGAGCATTTATTTGCAGCAAAACCACGATTTGGTTTTGCCTCAAAACTATGGCTTTCAAACACGCCTAATTTATCGCACCCACTTAATAATGCTTTAAACAATTTTTATAAATATGTATTTTTAAATGAGGATGGTGTGGATGCTAATAGCTTTGTACAAACATGCATAGAACACGATAAAGCACAAAACATGAATTATATGAGCATGCCAGAGGAACTTGCAGCACGTTGTTTTGAAGCGTGTATTGAGCAGCATTCACATATAAAAAATAGCTTTTTGGTGGGAGGCTTACAAAGTAGTAATTTAATATACCCAAACGCTGAGCATATTAATAAAGCAAATGAAGCGCTTAATCAGTATTTTGAACTACTGGGTTACGCGCTTCATAAAATAGACGAGTAAAGCCTATATTTGGTGATTATTTATCGTCACTAATGCGGCTTGCTACCGCACTGCTTTGATCTTTATACTTTGCGTCTTTACGAATGTTGTAAGGGTTTTCGCATGGGCCTGAAAGCATTTCAAAGCTCATTGCACCAATTTTCATCAGGGGGCGAAGTGCCAGTGGTAATTTACCTGAGTTGTAAAACTCTAAAACAATATTACCGCTCCAGCCTGGGTCGATTCTGTGCGCGGTTACATGCACCATTAACCCTAAACGCGCAAGCGATGAGCGTCCATCTAACCACCCTACTATGTCTGCTGGCAACGTTACTTTTTCGTGTGTAATAGCTAATGCAAGTTCACCTGGGTGTAAAAAGAATGCTTCACCTTCATCAAGCACTATTTCTTCACTCATGATTGATTCCATGGCTTTATTTAACTGATCTTTTGGGCCACTTAAATCGACGTATGCTGCATTATGCGCATTAAAAGTTCTAAATTTATTACCCAAGCGCAAATCGGCAGTCACGCCTGAAATCATCTCGCTCGTTGGCGCAGGCTCAATAACAATGCGACCGTCGCTTAGGTATTCATTAATATGTGTGTCTGAAAGTCTCATTATTTACTAATCTTCCGTAATCACAATTTCAATCGCATTGTGATGCTGTTGATAATAGAGCGTGCTGGCTATAAGCCTCGCTGCTGCGCTGTATGTTTTGCTTATTGCCGCGTCGTTATCGTTGGCAATAAGTTTCCCTTGCTCAGAATACTCGCGTACATCTATTGCAAGAGGAATATGGCTAAGTACGGGTACACCGTGCTTGTGTGCAAGCTTTTGTGCGCCGTCTTTACCAAATACGTGGTTAGCTTCACCACAGTGGCTACAAATGTAGTGACTCATGTTTTCTATTAAGCCTAGCACCGGTACGTTTACTTTATTAAACATGGCAATGCCTTTTTGCGCATCGGCTAGCGCTAAGTCTTGCGGTGTCGTTACAATAACAGTGCCGCTCGCGGGAACTTTTTGACTCATTGTAAGCTGAATATCACCGGTACCTGGTGGCATATCCACAATTAAGTAATCAAGCTCGCCCCAATCAGTCTCGTTAAGTAACTGGCTAAGTGCGCCTGACGCCATTGGTCCGCGCCATACAGTGGCGTCATCGCTTGGCACTAAAAAACCGATTGATTGCGCTTTAATGCCGTTTGCATCAAAAGGCTGTAGCTGTTTGTTATCTTTAGTGGCGGGCTCTGCGCCCACCAAGCCTAAAAGCATTGGAATAGACGGGCCATAAATATCAGCATCTAAAATACCCACCTTTGCGCCTTCGTTTTTAAGGGCGCCCGCCAAATTCACAGCGGTAGTCGACTTACCTACTCCGCCTTTGCCTGAGGCAATAAGCACAATATGTTTAATCGCTTTAAACTTAGCTGCTTCTTTAATGATAACCTTGGCGCTAATTGTTACTGGCACATTTAAGCTTTCACTTACGTGTTGCTCAACTAAAGGCATTTCTGATTGCCCAGCAAATGGCAGGATTAATTTAATATGTAGTGATTTATCGTCATTTTGAGTAATAGTATCAATGAAGCTTTCGTCAATACCGACGGCAAAAGCCGCACTACGATATGCCGCTAAGGCAGTAATAATCGGTTGTTTTTGCACCGATTTAGAAGAGAATAGTTTCGACAGTCCAAACATAGCAATTAAATAGCGTTTCTTTGATGAAAAGTGCCACGGAATTATGTAACATTCAGGGCATTAACACCAGTCAATTAATAAAAATCCATAAGCTGTGCACACTCTAAGCAGATAGCTTGTAGATAAATTAATGATAATTGCCGTTTGTATAATAAAAACGGCGTTTTATCCTCAATTCGGAATGATTATGACGCAGCGAAAGATCCTGATTACCAGCGCATTACCTTATGCAAATGGCCCTACTCACTTAGGTCATTTATTGGAATATATTCAAACTGATATTTGGTCACGTTTTCAAAAGTTACAAGGCCATGAAGCTTATTATGTTTGCGCAGACGATGCCCACGGCACGCCAATTATGCTTAATGCGCAAAAGCAAGGGATCACGCCTGAAGAAATGGTAAAACAAGTGAGCATAGAGCGCCAACGCGACTTTGCTGACTTTAATATCAAATTTGATAACTACCACAGCACCCACAGCCAAGAAAACAAAGAATTTAGCGAACTTATCTATAACCGCCTAAACGATGCCGGTCATATTAAAAAGCACACTATTTCGCAATTATTCGATCCAGAAAAAGGTATTTTCTTACCCGATCGTTTCGTAACAGGTACTTGCCCAACATGTAAGTCTGAAAACCAAAACGGCGATAGCTGTGATTCGTGTGGTGCTACATACAGCCCAACCGAACTCATTAATCCGCGCTCTGTCATGTCGGGCGCTGAGCCTGTGCTTAAAGATTCTGAACATTACTTTTTTGACCTGCCAGCATTTGAAGGCATGTTAAAAGAGTGGCTACACTCGGGCACTATTCAGCAAGAAATGGCTAACAAGCTAGACGAATGGTTTACCGATGGCCTGCAACAGTGGGATATTAGCCGTGATGCGCCTTACTTTGGTTTTGAAATTCCAAATGCACCGGGCAAATACTTTTACGTTTGGTTAGATGCACCTATTGGTTACATGGCGAGCTTTAAAAACCTATGTGACAAAAAAGGCATCAACTTTGATGCGTTTTGGGCTGAAGGTTCAAACGCTGAGCTTTATCACTTTATTGGTAAAGACATCATTTATTTCCACAGCTTATTTTGGCCAGCAATGTTAGAAGGCGCTAATTTTAGAAAGCCAACTAACGTATTCGCTCATGGTTTTGTAACTGTAAATGGCGAAAAAATGTCTAAATCGAAGGGCACGTTTATTAAAGCGCGTACTTATTTAGATAACTTAAACCCAGAGTACTTACGTTACTACTACGCAGCAAAATTAAGCAGCGGTATTGTTGATCTGGATTTAAACCTAGAAGACTTTGCACAGCGCGTAAATTCAGACCTAGTAGGTAAAGTAGTCAACATAGCGAGCCGTTGTGCAGGCTTTATTACTAAAAAGTTTGATGGCAAGCTAAGCAGCACTATTATGCAACCAGAGCTGTTAGCAGAATTTCAAGCGGCTGCACCTAGCATTACAACACACTACGAAAACCGCGATTACAGCCGCGCAATTCGCGAAATAATGACGCTTGCCGACAAGGCAAACCAATTTATTGATGGCGCAGCACCTTGGGTATTAATTAAAGACGAAACTAAGCAACAAGAAGCACACGAAGTGTGTTCTCTTGGTCTTAACTTGTTCCGCGTTTTAATTACTTACTTAAAACCTGTGCTACCAGAAATGGCCGACAACGTACAAACGTTTTTAAATGACGACCTTGCATGGGACAGCGTTCAAAATGCGCTAGTAAGCCACCCTATCAATAAATTCAAACCGTTAATGCAACGTGTTGAAATGGATAAAGTAAATAAAATGGTTGAAGAATCTAAGGAAAGCTTAGCACCAAAAGTAACAATTGACCCTAACAGCCCACTTGCAAAAGAGCCTATTAGCGACGAGATTGAGTTCGATGATTTTGCAAAAGTAGACTTACGCGTAGCTAAGATTGCTAAAGCAGAGCACGTAGAAGGCGCAGATAAACTACTTAAGCTAACACTTGATTTAGGCGGCGAAACTCGCCAGGTGTTTGCGGGTATTAAATCGGCTTATGCACCTGAGGATCTTGAAGGCAAGCTAACCGTTATGGTTGCTAACCTTAAGCCTCGTAAAATGCGCTTTGGTATGTCTGAAGGCATGGTATTAGCAGCAGGCCCTGGCGGAAAAGAAATTTATATTCTTAACCCAGATGACGGCTCAGAGCCTGGTATGCGCGTAATGTAATATTACTCATACAATAAAAACCGCTGATACATCAGCGGTTTTTTTATGGGCAAAAGTAATGTTTAGTCATATATTAAGCCTAGCCGTTTATACAAACGCCTTTGCATTAAATAAAGTGAATTGTAATTATGACCCAAGTTTTAGATACCAACAGAACAAAAGTAAGTAGCCAAATAAAGCAACACAAGTTAGTCGCCATACTGCGCTTAAAACAACAAGCCGATGTAGCACCATTAATTGATTGTTTAGGGCCTGTTTATCTTTCGAGGTTAAATTTGCAGCAGACTGTTTGGTGTTTAGGCAAGGCAGAGCCTATGTAGTGTGGTTATTCCCCATAAATAGGCGATAATGCAGCATAAATGCCAAACAGGCGCTGCCCGAAGGGTTCTGCCTAGGGGCAATTTACTCTTTGTTGCTCGGTTTTTACTTAGCCCACTAGGTTACAAACCTCGCGCCGCGATTAAATAGCCCCTAGATTGAACAAATTTTAATCCTGAAAGGTCAACAGGCCCTAATAAATGCGGGCATAAACTCATTAGAGATCACTTCAAACACACCTGGCTTTGAGCAAGAAATAGCAAAAGCGCGTGCAGCGCATAAAAACGCACTTATTGGTGCAGGTACAATAATAAATACCACCCTTGCCCAGCAAGCTATTGATGCTGGCGCGCAGTTTATCGTAACGCCAAATACCAACAAATTGGTTGTCGAACTCGCCCACCGGCACGGGTTACCCGTACTAATGGGCGCGCTAACACCTACCGATGTAGCAAATGCAATTGAATATAACGCTGATATTATTAAAGTATTTCCTGCTGGCAGTATGGGCGTTGGTTACTTTAAAGCATTAACAGGCCCATTTTCAGAGGCACAACTAATGCCTGTTGGCGGTGTTAATTTAGATAACTTATCACAATGGTTTGAAGCAGGCGCTTGTGGTGCTGCAGTAAGTGGCGATTTTTGTAAGATATTAAATACCGAACAAGAACGTAGTGACCTTACCAAGCTTGTAAAAAACTATATAAGTAAACTGCCTAAATAGGCAGTTATACTTTAACTATAAAATTAATCATCTTTTTTAATTGAGCCTTTTCAATACGCGGTCTTTTCTTGGTAGGTAATAGTTATCGTAATCAAGAGACACTATAACGCGTTCTGCTTTTCCTAATAACTCATTACGCGGAATTAAACCTATGACACGCGAGTCAGCGCTATTGTCGCGGTTATCACCCATTGCTAAATAATAATCATCAGGAATTGTAATTGCATCAAACCCCGATAAACGTGAAGGAATATTTGCCACTCTTATCGAATGCTCTAATCCGTTTAAATCTTCGATTTTATCAAGCGAGTCTATGTTGCTTTGCTTATCTGCATAATTAAGTTTTTTACCATTAATAATGAGCTCATTATTTTCAAGCGCAACGGTGTCTCCTGGCACACCAATTACACGTTTAATTAAACGGTTATCGGCAGCTTGTGAGTCAAAAACAATAATATCACCGGTTTGTGGGTCCGCTAGTTTTAGTAATTTTATGTGCGTAAATGGGACGCGAATATCGTAGGCCATTTTATCAGTAAGTATTCTGTCACCTTCTTGAATTGTTGGCTTCATTGAGCCTGTTGGCACTTCGTACCAATCAGCAACAGCGCTTCTAAATACGCTCATCAGTGCAATAAATACGATAAGAGAGCGGTTATTTTTCCAAAACTTATAAACTAATTTCATGCCTATTCCCTTCAATTGAACAAGTCTTTAATTGAGTAACTGTTTATATGACTTTGCTAATTAGCTGCAGTTCAATCAATGATGTAACAAAACATGTTTACTCAAAATATAAATGATCGATTAAATTTAGAGCGTCGTAACATTTAACGAAACCAACGGGTATTAACTTAAAGGAAAATAAAATGTTTAAGAAAATTACTACTGCATTATTGTTTACAACTGCAAGCCTTGGATTTACTTCAGCGGCTTATGCTGATCATCACGGTATGAAAAAAGACGTTGTTGAAGTAGCCGTTGAAAATGGTTCGTTTACTACCCTTGTTGCTGCTGTAAAAGCCGCAGGCTTAGTTGAAACGCTGCAAGGTAAAGGACCCTTTACTATTTTTGCACCAACAGATGCTGCATTTTCTAAATTACCTGAAGGCACTGTTGAAATGCTACTCAAGCCTGAAAACAAAGATAAGCTTACGGCGGTATTAACTTATCACGTATTGTCTGGAAAAGTGATGGCAGCCGATGTAATGAAGGTAGATAGCGCTAAAACACTACAAGGCCAATCAGTTATGGTTAAAGCCGACAGTATGGGCGTAATGATAAATGACGCTAAAGTTGTAAAAGCTGATGTAAAAGCAAGCAATGGCGTAATTCATGTTATCGACACAGTACTACTTCCAAAAGAGTAGTCATAAAAGAATAAGCCAAATAAAAAAGCATAAGTAAGTACTTATGCTTTTTTATTTATTTTTTTCATCACATAACAAATTATTGATTTAGTTTTTCTTTCGCTTCTTTTACTTTTTCAAAATCTAAACCAAGTTCGTCAGTCGCTTCTTTAATAAGGTGCGGTTGAGTCATTACTACTGCCATTAGTTGCTGTAGTTTTTCTGGCGGAATACCAAGCTCTTGAACAAGCGCCATTGCCATCATTGGGTTTTGAGTAAACGCTTCAAACAATGCTTTTACTTTTTCGTCGCTTACATTGTGCTCTTTAAGTATTGCTAGTATTGGATTCATTATTAAACCTTAAGTGTTTTTTGTAGGGCTTAGTATATGGGCTAAACCCTAAAATTAAAGAGTTACTCTACAAGTAAAACCACTTTTCCTGCGTTTTCATTACGCTCTAAAATAGCATGGGCTTCGTTTGCGTCGCTCCAATTCAATGTTTTATACAGGTTAAAGTCGTACTTTTTAGTGGCAATATCATTGTAAAAGCGTGCTACAAAGTCGTCGCGTACTTGGCGTTTAAAATCAATGCTGCGGTTTCTAAGTGTTGATGCATGAAACGAAATACGTTTGCGTAAAAGCGCCGCAAAATCAACCTCTGCAAAACGTCCATCTAAAAATGCAAGCATCACAATTTGGCAATCCATCGCTGCAATAGCGGCATTTTTATTTAAGTAACTCCCCGACACCGGATCTACAATTGCATTTGCTGTTAAGTCATTTGCTTTCATATATTCTACAAAGTCGGTGGTTTTGTAGTTAATTGCATGATCGGCACCGAGTTCTTTTGCGTGTTGGCATTTTTCGTCAGTACCTGCGGTAATAACAACGGTAGCACCTGCGCTTTTAGCCATTTGAATTGCTGCACCGCCCACACCACTAGCACCTGCATGAATAAGCGCTGTTTGCCCTTTTTGCAATTTACCAAGCTCAAATAACGCGCCAAATGCTGTTAGGTACACTTCGCTTATTGCAGCGCCTTCAGCCATTGTTACATCATCGGGTAATTCCATAAGCTGCTTTGCATCAACGGCTACATATTCACTGTAAGCGCCGCCTGAGCACAACGTAAAAATACGTTTGTTTAGCCAAGTGTTATCTACATCTTTACCGAGCTCGGTGACTGTACCCGCACATTCTAAACCTAAAATAGGGCTATCTCCCGCAGGGGCCGGGTACTTACCTTGGCGCTGCATGCTGTCTGCACGGTTTACACCTATTGCTGCAACTTTAACAAGTACTTCATGGCTCTTTAAAACCGGTTTTTCGGTTTCACTAAATGCAAGATTACCATCTTCATGAGAAATATATTTCATTGTTGCTCCAAGTTTAAAAACTGTAATAACATATAGATGGGGATGAACACAGGTTCAAACAACCTCAAAAGCGCCAACTTTGTTTGTAAGGATAAACATCGGGTAGATAACCATTATGTACTTGTTGCTGACAACCTTGCCAAAACGTCGCTAAAAACAAGTTACTGTGCTTATTATTAAAATAATTAAACGCAATCTCGTTGGCGCTAAAAAACACCTTAAATTGGCTCGGAAATATATCGTTTTCAGCTATATCAAAATACGAGTTTCTACTTAGCTCTTCAAGTGCATTTTGGGTTTGTGGCACCTCTCTAAAGTTGCAATCGGTTAGTGGGCAAATTTCGTCAAAGTCATAAAACACAACTCGCCCCCATCGCGTTACGCCAAAGTTTTTCATTAGCATGTCGCCCGGAAATATATTAGCACCCGCTAATTCTTTAATTGCTTTACCGTAGTCATGCATAACTCGTTCTAAGGTTTTGTTATCGCATTGGGTAATATATAAATTAAGCGGAGTCATTTTACGCTCAACATAAACGTGCTTTAAAATAAGTGCCTTGCCAGATATAACCATACTGCTGCCAATTTGGCTTTTCATCTGCTCAAGCAGTTCATCGCTAAAACGGCTTAAATCAAACGCTAAATATCTAAATTCGTGTGTGTCGACCAAACGACCAACCCTATCGGCTTGTTTTACAAAGTTATACTTTTCTTTCACCTGTGCTTTGGTGGCTGTTTTTGGCGCACTAAATTTGTCTTTTATTACTTTATAAACGTAATCTAGCCCTTCAATAGTAAATACCAGCATTACCATACCTGGCGTCCCTGGTGCTGTAACATACTTGAAGTTGGCTGGGCTATTTTTAGTCGTATCAACCTTGTGCCGATAAAACTCAGTTTTGGCGTGCTTTATGAAACCAATGGCGTTAAATAATTCAAAGCGTTGTTTGTGTGGCATTAACACACTTAAGTAATCTACATAACGAGCGGGTTTATCGGTATCAACCATAAAATAGGTGCGTGCAAAACCAAATAATAAACTTAATTGATCGGCGCCCATCATTACAGCATCAATCTTTAGTCCCTCATCGGTATTTAAAATAGCGATAGCAAAAGGCATGTTGTCGCCATTTTTAGCAATGCAGCGCCCAATTAAATAACAGGCTTTGTTTCTAAAAAATAATGAATTGGCGTATTCAATATAACCGTCGTTTAAATTTATAAGTTCGTACACCTGTTTGCATTGCTGCTTAGCGCCTTGCATTAACGTACTTTGTAATGTGGCTACATCGCGTTCTAACTGGCTAAACGGCACTCTAAATACTTGATTAGTGATAAGCGTTTTAACGGCATTATTAAACCCATTATGGAGCGATACCCTGCTCACTAAGCTTTCATAAGAGCGCGGCTCACTACGATACTTTGCTTTTAATACAAACAAATGCACAGTACGAATTTTTTTATCGTCCCAAATTGCGCCAAACGTTGAGTTAAAAAAGGTATGCGCAATAGGTTTATTTTCGTGATTTTGTACCATATCGCCATAAATATTTTTAGCTAATTGCCACGTTTGCGGGCAAGTAAGTTCAGCGTAAGCAATAACTCTCACGGCTTCACTCACGTTTTTTACTTCGCGCTCGTAAACCTGTAAACGTTCACGCATAGCACTTTGCACACTGTGGTACTTTCGTTGTTCAAAACGGCTTTGTGCACCCAGTGTAATATTTAAAAATTGTGAAAACATCGCCTCAAATCCAGCAAAAACAGATCGTGCAAGCTTCCTGGCTACAACATGTTGTAGCGCATTATTCGATTGATTTGTTAACCTATTTTGCATAAATACAGCACTTATATTGATGCCAGTTATGGCGGTTATTTTTTATTAATGGTTTACACCTTAGCAAGCAGGCTTTAATTTAGATAATTAATAAAGCATATAATTTAAATTGATCATATGAATATAAGAAACGTCGATCTCAATCTTTTAGTTTACTTAAATGTACTCATTGATGAAAAAAGTGTGTCGAAAGCTGCAAATAAGCTCGCGCTTACGCAACCTGCTATGAGTAACGCATTAAAACGTTTGCGCGATTTATTTGACGACCCGCTACTTGTGCGTGCCGCAGGCTCTATGACACCAACAGCAAAGGCACTTGCATTAAAGCCTGAAGTTGAGGCGCTCTTAAAAATGGCCGAAGCAATTACGCAGCCTAGTGATCAATTTAACCCTGCAACCGCAGAAGTTACGTTTAGAATAATGGCAAACGACTACATAGAGTCGACCTTAATAGCCCCTTTTATAACCGCGCAGCTTAGTAAAAGTCCTGGTATTAATTTTGATGTATTAAGCCCAAGCGACGTTAACCTGCAAGACATGGAAAAAGGCACTATTGATTTAGCAATAAACCGCTTTAATGGCCTTCCACGCTCGTTTCATCAAGCCAGTGTTTGGCGCGATAATTACTGTTGTTTAACCCATCCTAAAAATACATTTTTACACCAATCAGGGTTAGAAGACTACTTACAAAAAGAACACATTTGGGTAAACCGTGCCGGCTGGGGGCCAGAGGCCGCTGTTACTAATAAATCAGGAAAGCAAAAATTAGGCTGGGTAGACGAAGCGCTTTGGCAGCTAGAACAAACTCGTAAAATTCGTGTGTTCACTCGCCACTATATGGTTGCAAGCCTGCTTTGCCAATCAGAGCAACTTATTGCCACCCTACCACGTCGCCAAGCTAAATTATTGACCTCTCATACTGATTTAGTAATCAGCCCTGTGCCATTTCAAATAGTGCCTATTGAGGTAAAAATGATATGGAGTCCACTGCTACACCATGCGCCAGCACATCAATGGTTAAGGCGTGAGTTGTTAGCATTTGCTAAAACGATTGCAGATAGGTAACTAAATATGAATTGTTTATCCATTTACTTAGGATCTGCTGACCTTTTAAGGTTGAATTTTCAGCAGCCTGTTTGGTATTTAGGCTAGACAAAGCTTAAGTAGTGAGGCTTTCCCCTTAAATAGGCGATAACGTAGCATTAGTGCCAAACAGACGCTGCCCAAAGGGCTCTTCCTAGGGGCTCTTTACTCTTTGTTGCTCAGTTTTTACTTAACCCACTAGGCTACAAATCTCGCGCCGTGATTAAATAGCCCTTAGTTGTTAACACTACAGTTAATCAGTAGAATTAGTAAATAATCTGGGCTCTGATTAAATAGTTTGAAGTTCTGCTTACAGTCATTAAGTCAAACACCGACTCTATATAATAAAAACTTAAGGACGCATTCTTATAAATATTGATTACTCTACTTATTCAGTTAGTGAATTAAACGAAGCACTTGAAAGTATTGATGCGCATAAATATCCAGAAAACTACAAACGACTTAAAGATGAATTAGCTAAACCAAATCGTGACGAGCCGAAAGCTGCGCAACAAATAGTAATAGTTGAAAATAACACTAAGAAAACAAGTAAAGCGCTCCTGTGTATTGTTTTAGGTTTGTTTATCCTTTTACGCAGCTATTTTAACTACGAAAGTGGTGTAATTTATAAGAGATACAATGGGCCGGCAGTGGCATCTTTAGAAAGTAGCCCGAAAAAGTTTTATTTATTTCTTTTTTTCACAATGGGTGGCGGAGGTTTTATTACGGCATATGGTATTCATACTTTATTTTCTAAAAAAAGAAGACAATGATAAACAAACTTAATAATAAGAATAACGATACTGCAAATAAAATTTTTGCTGTATTTCAAAAATCCTATGCTATTGAGGCTAAACTGATCGGCGCGCTTAACTTTCCTCCCCTAGCGCGTAATGTTAAAGGTATAAAAAAGTCAGAAACAACCTTTTATAGCTACAGCGAAAATGAATGCTTAGCAGCAGTTATTGAAGTAGATATAAACAACGAGTGTCTAGATATTTGTAGTTTAACCGTTGACCCTAGCTATTTTAAAAAGGGTATCGCAAGTAAGCTAATAAATTATGTTTTAGCAATGGATGATTTATCTCATGCAATAGTGGAGACTGCGGTTGCTAATACTCCTGCAATAAACTTATATAAAAAGCATGGTTTCGTGGAATTTAAAAGATGGACTCCTTCACATGGTATTGAAAAGCTGGCTATGTCGGTCGTAATTTAAATCAGTATTTCAAAATAGGTAATTTATAAATGGATAGTGCATCAATAATTGCGTGGAGTGTTTTGTTTGGTGGCATAGGTATTGGCTACCTTACTTACGGGCGAAGAAAAAAAGCCGTAGTACCACTTTGTATTGGTTTATCGTTATTAGTGTTTCCGTACTTTATGACCAGTGTAAGTATGTTGCTTATTGTAGGCGCTATTTTAGTTGCCATTCCCTACTTTGTTAAAATTTAACATTACTACTGTTATTGCTAAGGCTAAATAAAATACACGCGAAAAATAAAAAAGCGCCATGGTATTCAACTTTGGGAAAATACCATGGCGCTTTTGGGGTAGTAGAAATAGGAATGTACCTACACTGCATGACTAGCAAGCTTAGTACCAACTTCATGAAACAATTAAAGTTCAATAAAAACAATTAATTAATATATGTTCTCGATACCTCTTTTATTTCCCTTGTTCCAATTTTGTGCACGCTGCCACGAATTTGCACCAAATTAATTGGCATTATTTAAGGTTGTTTCAGCATTCTATTAACCATTAAATCTTATTATTGATAAAATCAATATCAGTTATTGAAAACAACAATTTTATTAATAATACACTTAGCGCTAGAGTGAAGTTAAGCCAACAAACTAAGAGTAATTATTATGACAACAACTTCTTTCACACGCCAAGATGGATTATTCATCGATGCTAACTTGCATCAGTTCATTGAAGAGCAGTTATGCACTAAAGCTAACACCACTGAAACTTACCAAGCATTAGCTACTTTAGTTGATGAGTTTGGTTGTAAATGCCGCAAAACAAAACATCAACCTAATGATGTATTAGAGGTAGATACATTATTAAACGCATACCAACTTAAAAATCATCCACTTTGCCATGTTGATGCACAAACTACGGAAGCCGTTTTAGACGAATATTGCTGCCAGGTTCCTGCAATTATTGTTGTTGCATTAATGGATACGCTTAGTGGTACTCAGTGCGATGAACCTGAGGCACATGAGATTTATCATCGTGCAGCGCAGTTAACCAACCGCCCTTGTATGCACAGAGTAAAAACTGCTTCAGCAGCTTAATAATGGATGTATTTAAAAGTGCTCGATAACCTTCTTTGCAAAGCCAGTACAAGTTAAGGTTGTCGAGTTATGAATTCGTGAGTTATCGGTGTGTTCTTGCGCTAAATCAAAGGTTACTTCACCGCTTTTAAATGTTTGCTCTAACGCATTTTCTATGAGTAGTGCGGCTTCGTTCCACCCCATAAATTTAAGCATTAATACCGCACTTAAAATACTACTGCTGGGGTTTGCTTTATTTTGCCCTGCTATACGTTCAAACGTGCCATGCGTAGGCTCAAAAAATGCGACATCGTTATTTAAATTTGCAGCGGGCATTATGCCAACACCGCCAACTTGTGCACTGAGCATATCCGCTAAAAAGTCACCATTTTGATTAGTCGTCACCACTACATCAAATTGCTCTGGGTGCATTAAACATTGCTGCAGCATGTTATCGGCTATGACTTCTTTAATAATTAAGGGCGCTTGATGTGCTCGCTCTATTTGCAACCAACGCCCATTTTCATGTGCAGTGGCATTAAATTCGTTTTGTGCAAGTGCAAACCCCCAACGCTTGAATGCCCCATCGGTAAATTTAAGTACATTGCCTTTATGCACTAGCGTTAACGATTCACTATCGTTTTTTATTGCATAGTTAATGGCATAACGCACTAATCGCTCAGAGCCTTCTTTGGATATATTTTTAATACCAATTCCGCACTCTTGTGAAAACCTTAACCGGGTTACACCCATTTCCTCACATAAAAAATCGAGCATTTTTTCACTTTCTACACTGCCTGCTTGCCACTCAATACCTGAGTACACGTCTTCGCTGCTATCACGAAGTACTGTTATGTTTGTTAAAAAAGGATTTTTTAAAGGAGAAGGAAGTGCGCTAAAGCCTTTTATAGTGCGCATATTTACAAACAAATCCATTTCTTGCCTGAGTGCAACATTAAGCGATCGAAATCCACCACCCAGTGGTGTGGTTAACGGCCCTTTTATGGCAATTTTACAGGCACGTACTGCGTTAATTGTTTCTTGTGGAAACCAATCACCGTCATACAGCTTTGCGGCCTGCTCGCCATTATAAACTTGCATCCAATGAATTTTCCGTGCGCTTTTATAACAATGCTCAATTGCACTATCAACAACGTGGCGCATTACCGGCATAACATCTAGACCCACGCCATCGCCATCAATAAAAGCTATGATAGGTTCTAACGGTATTTGCCAGTCTCCTTGCGCATTAATAGTGATATTTTGGCCGTGTTCAGGAACTTGAATATGCTGATACGTCATGGCTAAAACCTAACTTAAAATAACGATTAATTGATTAAACCATGCTTAGCTAGGAGTGTCTGTATTTGTACTTTTATAGTTACTATCATTTAAAAAAATAAAGAATTAGGCGTGATTATTTATCCATTTAGTTGGTCTTGTATATTAGGATTTTCGTACCAGTTATTAATTACAGTGGAGCATTTTAATGAAATTCTTTTTTGTACTGCTACTATCAATTAGCTCTTTTAACGCATTAGCCCTTGAAGTAGTCATACATAACCTTAGCTCGCTCTCAAGTAATGCTCAAAACACAGTATCTACATGGGTTAATCAAAGTGTTGAAAAAACACAAAATACACTGGGACCTTTAAAACAAACCACATTGCCTATTTATTTAAAACCACAATATTTTGCTTTTGAGCCTGTGCCTTGGGCTACAGTTAAACGCAATAACCCCGATGGGCTTGAACTACATATAGATCGCTACGCTAGTCTAAATGCATTCACTAAAGATTGGACGCTATACCATGAACTTTCGCATTTATACTTGCCGCTACTTCCCTACTCCGGTTTTTGGCTAAGTGAGGGTTTTGCCAGTTATATGCAAAACGTAATAATGCGTGACAGCGGTATAATTACCCAGCCGCAGTTTGTACAACGTTTAAATGCAGGATTTGATCGTGCCCGCCTGCAAGCCAAAACTAAGACACAGCCACTTAATAAGCTCTCTGCTGATATGTGGAAACAACGTGCCCAACAACGTGTTTATTGGACGGGTGCAGCTTTTTTTGCCCAGGCTGATTTAGAGCTACAAAAACAAGGGTTATCTGTGGCGGGTATAATAAAACAGTATCAAGTATGCTGTAGACCCGCTCGTTCAAATGCTAAAACATTTATAAAAGAGCTAGATAAGCTATCCGGTAGTAGCGTTTTTTCAACGCTATATGCAAAATATAATACTCGTACTGATTTTCCTGATATTAGTGAAGAGCAGCTAAACACGCTTTAAAAGCTGCTCTGTTTTATATAGTTACTATATTCAACAAGCCCTTGCGCGTTAAAGTTGGTTGAGTACTTGTTCATAAAACCATGCAAAAAATTTGTTTTATAACACTTAACATCCGCTTTGGTGCTTAAAGCTTTAATAACTTCATCAACATTAAAGTGACTCTCACTCGTTGGAAATATGAACTCACAGGGTACTTTTGCATCTAACTCTAAATAATTACGAATTTGCGACGGATAAAAGCCAATTAACTTTTTAAGGTGTGTATTGCCTGTTAATAACTGTGCCCGCCATGCTGCACTTGCCCCTGCACTAAAAGCAATACACGTGGTTGGCACTTTTAAACCTTCAAAGCATTTTTGAAGTTTGTCGGTGTATTTATCATGGCCACACTGCTGCATAAAATTATTGTAACTATCTTGTTCACTTTCAATAACTTGAATCTTGTTATTGAAAGGGTCAACAATAACTATATTTGGACTAATTGCCTGTGATAACCTTCTTAAAGCAGGGGTTAAGCCATAAATATCACTCACTATTAGGTAATTCATACTTATCCTTTGGTAACTAAAAATGGCTGTTGTAAGCAGTTGATAAGATTTATTATAAATATTTTTACAAAAATAGCTTGCACACAATTTATATATAAGTTACCTTCCCTCTCTGGTTTAAAGAAACCGCCGCGGTTAACCATTTACCCTGATCCAGTAAGCCCCGCAAAACGTATATTTGAAAGCTAAGTTATTGTACGGCGAGAACCCCTTGAATAATACCGAGATGATTTTTTACTATCATCGCAAAAGTGTCATAAAGATCGTCAACACTGTAATGAAGCTAAACACAACATCGTTAATTTATTAACTGCAATTTGCTATAAAAATATAGCGCAGAATAAATAACAAGAATAAAGTGAGTTTTATTATGTCTTATAAATATAATGGGTCTATGATCCAAATCGCACATCCAGTGCAATCAATTTCAGTAAACAAACATCGTGTAATCTTTAGTGATACGCAAGGTTTAAAAAATGCATTGTTTCAAAAAGCGAGTGATGCGCGCCAGTTTGTTAAGTGGCTAAAAGCTAACTAAACAACACATACCTTTAATTGCCTTTTATTATTGCAATTATCGATAAGATATTATGCCAGCCTCGTTGCTGGCATTTTACTTTTTAGCTCTTTATTGGTTACAATAGTTTTACAATAATAATTACTGGTAGCTGTTGTAATGCTCCGTATATTTTTAACCTTTTTACTCTTTTTTAGTTTGAGCCCAATAAGTAATGCGAGAACCATAAACTGGCTAGCGCATGACTTTGCACCATACTATATTTTAAATGGCCAATATCAACACCAAGGCCGCGACGAAAGCATAATTTCATTACTTGAAAAACAACTGCCTAATATTACCTTTAATCGAATGCTTATTCCCTCAGGTAAAGTAATTCAAGAACTGTCTAATAATTCACACAATGCGTGCGCACTATCGCTTTATAAAAACGATTACAGAAAAAAGCATATTTACTTTACAGACGAGAGCTCAACAACGGGTCTTTCACCTTCAATTGCCATGCACAAGAGATTAGCCAAAGCGCTAAATATAGCGGACTCAAATGAAGTCTCGTTATTGGATTTAATACAAGATAAAAAACTAACTCTTGGAGTCTCTATGAGCCGCTCTTATGGCCAAGAGATAGATACATTAATAAACAGTACGCCCAATATAGATTTAGTAATTAGACCAACCCGCGATAGCCTAGCGAGCCTTACATATATGCTTAACCTAAAACGAATTGATATTTTGCTGGGTTACCCAAGCGAGCATTACTATTTAGCTAAATCAATGCACTTTGCAGAAAATTTAACGCAACGTCCATTAACCGAATCACCCGCGTTAAGTTATGGTTTTATTGGCTGTACTAAAAACGAGCAAGGCGCAGAAGACATTGCCATTCTTAATGAGCAGCTCAAAGTCATTAAAAAAACGCAGGCTTATAACGATTTGCTCATGCGCTGGTTACCTAAGCATTTAAGGCCGCTATTACAGTCACGTATTAATAGCGCAAAATAAGCAAATTCGAAGTCGCTTAATTTGAGTTTCTGTTAAGCAAAAAAAACGCCACAGTAAGTGGCGTTTTTATATTTAATAATGGTATTACTGACGAACGCCTTCTATTGATAAAATAATATCAACATGAGTAGATGCAGGTCCTAAGTTGTAATCTATACCGTAATCGGTAAGTTTAAGGCTGGTTTCGCCCTCAAAACCTACGCGATAGCCGCCCCACGGATCTTTACCTTCGCCCACTTTATCTATTTCAAAGGTAATAGTGTTGGTTACGCCATGCAGCGTAAATTCGCCGGTTACGTCGGCCTCTTCACCATCTTCATCAAATTTAATGCTCGTGCTTTTGAAAGTCGCTTTTGGGTATTTATCCACATTTAAAAAATCTTTACCATGTAAGTGCTTATCACGCTCTGCATGGTTAGAATCAAGGCTTGTGGTATCAATATTTACCATAATCTTTGATGCATCAGGGTTTTTAGCATCATAACTAAATGTGCCGTCAAAAGTATTAAAACGACCATATAACCAGCTGTAACCTAAGTGTTTAATTTTAAAGTTAACAGATGCGTGCCCGCCTTTTGTATCAATTACATAATCAGCTGCATTAGCGGCTGTTGCCGATAACATCATTGCAGCCGAAACGGCCATGCTTACTAATAGTTTTTTCATTTTAATCATCCTTTAATGGTTTGATCATTCTGATTAAGGTTTTATCTTTATCGATAAAGTGATGTTTTAACGCCCCTAGTGCATGAAGTACTGCAAACCCTATTAATGTGCATGCACCATAATAATGTACTTTTCCTGCAATATCGGCTTGGTCATCAAAAGCAAAATCAAGCGCTGATACGTTAAATAAGGTAAACACTTCTATTGGACGTCCGTCTGCGGTTGATATCAAATACCCTGCAACAACAATAACGGCCAAAATAATATACATAACAATATGCGCCGTATGGGCTAAGTGGTTCATGCCTTTACTTTCACCTAATGGTTTAGGTTGTGTAGATAAAGCACGCCATAAAATTCTAAATAAAAATACGGCCACAAGCGTAATACCAATGCTCTTATGTAAATCGAGCGAGCCTTTATACCAGCTATCGTAATAAGTAAGCTCAACCATATATAAACCCAAACCAAACAAGCCAAAAATAGTCAGCGCCATGAGCCAATGTAAAATAATGGCGACAAGCCCGTAAGATAAAGGTGTATTTTTAAACATGTGTGAGTTCCTATAATGCTATGACGTTACAATATAGTGCACATCCGTAAATGAAAATAACATTTACAAACACTTTACGTGCGTATACGCACAGAACTTTGATATTCAAAGTCAGTTTTAAAAGAAGAGGATTAAACAGATAAGTTTATAGGGTTGATTGCTCGCTCAAGCTGACATAAATTAAGCTCTCGGGGCTTACTTGCAAACAGGTAACAAGCCCTTCTTTAATGAGCTCTAGCATAGCAATAAAACTAACGACTACACCACTTCGCCCTTCATTTGGCGTAAAAAGCGTATTAAAAACCACCGCCGAATTTGCTTGCGATAATTGCTGTAATATTTGACTCATTCTCTCTCGCGTTGAGAGCACTTCAGCAGTAATTTGGTGATGCTCAAACGTTTTTGCGCGCGCCATTACATCACTCAACGCCAGCATTAAGTCTTTAAGTTCAAGTTCGGGGAGGTTTTGACTTGTGTCTTCACGTATTGGCATAGCGGCATGCGCTATAAAAATATCACGACCAACACGAGGAATGTCATCGAGATTTTCAGCGGCTTTTTTAAATAGCTCATATTCTTGTAAACGCTTAATAAGCTCAGCGCGAGGATCTTCTTCCTCTTCTAGCTCTTCGTGTACAGGTAATAATAAGCGCGACTTAATTTGTGCAAGTAACGCAGCCATTACTAAATATTCACCAGCAAGTTCGAGTTGAAACTCGGTCATCATTTCAACGTAACTTACGTACTGCTCTGTAATACTAAAAATAGAAAGTTCGAGCACATCAAGCTTATGCTTTTTAATTAAGTACAGCAGTAAATCGAGCGGACCTTCAAAAGTTTCTAATATTATTTCGAGCGCATCGGGCGGAATGTATAAATCTTCGGGTTTGTCTACAACCGCTTTACCATGCAAAAAAGCCAGTGGCAGCTTTTGCTGCACTGGCTTTTCGATATATTTAATATCAGCGGTACTTTCGCTCACGCTTTATTACTCAAACGGGCTTGTATCACCACAGCCAACACGCAATATTTTAACGTCATCTTCCGACAGATCGATTACTGTTGTTGCTTGCTCTGGCAAATAACCACCGTGAATAATTAAATCAACATGCTTATCTAATCGCTCTAAAATTTCATCAGGATCTGACTCTGTAAACTGCTCACCTGGTAAAATTAAAGAACACGACATTAACGGCTCACCAAGTTCGGCAAGTAACGCACAGGCTATTGGGTGCTCAATTACACGCATGCCAATGGTTTTTTTCTTGTCGTTTAATAAACGTTTAGGGACTTCTTTTGTGCCTTTAAAAATAAAGGTATATGGCCCTGGCGTATTATTTTTTATTAACCTAAATAGCTGATTATCTACACGTGCGTAAGTAGATAGCTCCGATAAATCACGACAAACTAGCGTAAAATTATCGTTTTTTTCAATACCACGAATACGCTCTATGCGCTCTTTGGCTTGCTTGTTACCAATATTACAACCGATGGCGTAGCCCGAATCAGTTGGATAAACAACAACGCCGCCTTGTTTAATAATATCAACGGCTTGACTAATCAATCTCGGTTGCGGGTTATCAGGATGAATATGAAATAATTGACTCATGTTAATGCCCCTTCTTCTCCTTCCCAAGCTTGCCAAACACCTTGGCAGTCTTTAGGTAGGTATAAATTTTTGCCAAGCTCTAAATAGCTTGTCGGAAAATGAAAATCAGACCCTTGTGAGCAAAGTAATTCGTACTCACGACTGAGTTCACCTAAAAATTGACGTTCGCTTGGCGCCTGTTGAGGTTGTGCAACTTCCATTGCGTCCCCTCCTACACTTTTAAATTCTACTAATAACTTACGTAGCCACTTATTTGACATTTGATAGCTACTTGGGTGCGCAAGTACCGCAACACCACCAGCGGCATGAATAGCCTCAATGGCAGTTTGCATAGTGCACCAGCAGCTTGGTACGTAGCCTGTTTTGCCACGCCCTAAGTACTTTTTAAAAACACCCGGAAAATTTTTGGCAACGCCGCGCTCTATTAATGCGCGTGCAAAATGGGCACGTGTAATTTGCGCGTCTTTTGCCAGCTCTTTAGCTTGCTCGTATATGCCATCAAAGCCATTTTTTGCAAGGCGAACACCAATCTCTAGCGCTCTATCTTCTCGCTTTTGCTGCTGAGCTGATAATAAAGAGGTAAGGTCAATATTATTAATATCAATATTTAAACCCACAATATGAATTTCAAAACTTTCCCATTTAGTCGACACTTCTGTACCCGTAATTAATGAAAGCGGTAATTTTTCGGCTTCAATAAATTGCTGCGCAGGCTTAATAGCCGCCACAGTGTCATGATCGGTAATAGCAAACACATCAATATTTTTATCAACAGCGCGATGCAATAATTCTTCAACCGTTAAACGCCCGTCTGAATGTGTGGTATGGCTATGTAAATCATATTTTATCAAAAGAAAACTGCTTAAAATTAAGGGTTAATGGTGTTTATGTAAGTATAACAACTTTTTTGACTAAATTGTTTTAAATAAACACTTGACACAAAAGCATAAGATACGTTTTACTGTAGCCACTTTCAGACACATTAAGAATTAACAATAATGATCAATTCAAACTTAAACACTATTTGGTGGTGGCACTCGTAATTATCGGGTGATGAATTGTCATGTCTAACAAAAATTCAAAACCCGCAACTATGCGGGTTTTTTTATAACTAAATTTTACGAAACGTATACGTTAAAAATATTTAATAAATTTTGAGGCAGAAAAACATGAATAACGGTCTTACTCTTACACATCGTTGGTGGTGGCGCCTGATATAGCGGGACGGTAATGATCTGTTTGTAATTTAGATATCGTTATTCAAACCCCGCATTGCTAAAGCATTGCGGGGTTTAATTTTTTGAGGGAATGAGGTTTGATTTTTAGTCATATAACTACCACACCAGGCGAAGTAACAAGCATTACGCAAGTACGCGACTATATTAGTAGTCCTCTTGCATTATACGCGGCACTTGATAAGCCTAACTCACTACTGCTTGAATCGGCTGAGATTGATTCTAAAGACAGTGTAAAAAGTTTAATTTTAGTCGACTGTGCCCTGCGCATTGTATGCCAAGGTAAAACAGTAACCGTTACTGCAAAGTCAAATAACGGGCAGCAACTGCTTAGCTACTTACATGCTAATGTTAAAAGCTGTACAGCCACGCTAAACGATACAACACTAACGCTTGAGTACATGAGTGCAAACAATGATATTGACGAAGCAAGTAAGTTGGTTGCAGACAATGCATTTAGCGCTCTTCGTACGTGTATTAACAGTATTAAAAGCACAACTAACAATCCATTTTCGTTATTTTTAGGCGGTGTATTTGCCTACGATATGGTAGCAAACTTTGAGCAGTTAAGTGATGTGCCTGATGGCGAAAACACATGCCCTGATTACGTATTTTATTTAGCCGAAACGCTAGTTGTTATTGATCATCAAAAACAAACAACTGAACTCATTGGTAATGTGTTTAATGGTCCAGACGTACATGCTAACTGCTTTGAAGTAGGTAAAGAGCTAGAACGATTAAATACACTTTGCGATAACGCAGCTGAATTTAGTGCAGATATGCAAAGCGGCGAGTGCGATGTGAGCGTTGATATAGACGATGCGACTTACTGCGAGCAAGTAGTAAAACTCAAAAAGAATATTGTTGATGGTGATATTTTTCAGGTAGTGCCGTCGCGAACATTTTCACTACCTTGTCCTGATCCCCTTCACGCTTATAGCCAACTTAAAAAGCAAAACCCTAGCCCGTATATGTTTTATATGCGCGATGAAGACTTTGCATTATTTGGCGCGTCTCCTGAGTCGGCCCTTAAGTACGACGTAAGTAATAAGCAAGTAGAAGTATACCCAATTGCGGGGACTCGCCCGCGTGGTAAATTTGCTAATGGGCAAATTAACCCAGACCTAGACAGCCGCATTGAGCTTGAACTAAGAAACGATCAAAAAGAGCGCGCCGAGCATTTAATGCTGGTTGATTTAGCCCGTAACGACGTTGCACGCATTAGCGTTGCAGGTACTCGCTTTGCTAAAGAGCTATTAAAAGTAGACCGCTATTCACAAGTAATGCATTTGGTGTCACGCGTTGTTGGTACACTCAAACCCGAGCTTGATGCACTGCACGCTTACCAAGCATGTATGAACATGGGCACGCTTGTTGGTGCACCAAAGGTTCGTGCTGCTGAGCTTGTTCGTCAAACAGAAGGTAAACGTCGTGGTAGCTATGGCGGCGCAGTAGGTTACTTAACTGGTGATGGCGCAATGGATAGCTGTATTGTTATTCGCTCAGCTTTTGTTAAAAATAACAAAGCGTATGTGCAAGCCGGTGCCGGTGTGGTGTTTGACTCAGATCCTATTTCAGAAGCAAACGAAACTCGCGCTAAAGCACAAGCGGTTATTACCGCCATTAAATCTACGTATAAGGCGGTATAAAATGAGCAAAGTAAATCCTATCAAAATCTATTTTTTAGATAACTTTGACTCATTTACATACAACCTTGTTGATGAGCTGACGATGCTTGGCTGCGAACTGGTTGTTTACAGAAACAACATTAGCGCTGAGGTTATTTTTAACAAAATGCGTCAAGAGCAAGGCCAAGTGCTATTAGTACTTTCGCCAGGTCCTGGCACACCAAGCGATGCAGGCTGTTTAATGGAGCTTATTGAGCTCTCTAAAGGTCACTTCCCAATGCTAGGCATTTGTTTAGGCCAACAAGCATTAACACAAAGTTACGGTGGAGTAATCGGTCACGCGGGTGAAACCGTACATGGTAAGTCTTCAATTATTACTTTAGGCGATCATCCTGTATTTGAAGGTATGGGCAATACAATGCCTGTTGCACGTTATCATTCATTAATGGCAACAAAAGTGCCTGATAATATTAAAGTAATTGCCCAGTACGAAGATATCCCTATGGCTATATATCATCATGATGACAACGCATTGGGTTACCAGTTTCATCCAGAATCAATACTAACGCCAAACGGCGCAATGCTACTTCAGCAAAGTGTCGCTTACTTAACACGCGCTAAATAAAAGAGGACATTATGAGTACACAACCAGAACAACCCATAAATGTTCAACACGCTATTGAGCAATTAATTACGGGGCAATCATTAAGCTACGCAGACGCCAAAGCGTTTTTTGATGAAATAATGCAAGGTAATATGAGTGAAATTGAGCTAACCGCCCTACTTATAAGCCTTAAAATTAAAGGCGAAGTAAGCGACGAAATTGCAGGCGCTGCGGCCTCAATGCGCGAAAACGCCGTTGCTTTTACTACCAGCAGTACGCAACTTGCCGATAGCTGTGGCACTGGTGGCGATGGTTCTAACACAATTAATATAAGTACAACGGCTGCTATTGTAGCCGCTGCTGCCGGTATTAACATGGTAAAACACGGTAATCGCAGTGTATCGAGTAATTCAGGCTCAGCCGATTTACTCAAAGCACTGGGCATTAATATAGATATGAGCCCAGAGCAAGCGGCAAAATGTCTTGAGCAAACCAATTTTACCTTTTTGTTTGCACCGCACTACCACAGTGGCGTACGCCATGCGATGGGCGTGCGTACAGCGCTTAAAACACGCACTATTTTTAATATTTTAGGCCCACTTGCTAACCCAGCGGCACCTGATGTGCAATTGTTAGGTGTATATAACGAAGCGTTGTGTATGCCAATGGCACAAACACTTAAAACCCTTGGCACAAAGCGCGCGATGATAGTTCACGGCTCGGGCACTGACGAAATAGCTCTACACGGCCCAACAACGGTAGTTGAGCTAAATAATGGCGAGATTACACAGTACACACTAAACCCAAGCGACTTTGACCTTGCAAACTATTCACTTGAACAACTCGCTGGTGAAGGCCCACAATACAACGCAAATGCTAGCCTCGCCATCTTGCAAGGCAAAGGCACAGATGCACATAATGCTGCTATTGTGGTTAACGTAGCTGCCCTTTTATACCTAACAGGTAAAGCAGAAACGTTAAAAGAAGGGGCAAAACAAGTACAAACATTATTAAGTTCAGGGCAAGCCATGAACACACTAAGTGCAATTATTGAGGTAAGTAATGGCTAATGTATTAGACAAAATTGTTGCTGATAAAAAATTAGAACTAATTGAAAGAAAAGCCACGCGTCCGCTTGAAAGCTTTATGCATCTTGCAGTGCCTACAAGTCGTAGCTTTTATAAAGCACTTGCAGCACCTGGCATACAGTTTATTTTAGAGTGTAAAAAAGCATCGCCTTCAAAAGGGTTAATTAGAGACCCGTTTGATTTAACTGAAATTACCTCAGTTTATAAAAAATACGCTACCTGCATGAGTGTGTTAACTGATGCTAAATATTTTCAAGGTAGTTTTGATTACCTCGAATTTGTGCGCAGCCAAGTAGAACAACCGCTTATCTGTAAAGATTTTTTTATAGATGAGTACCAAGTGTACATGGCACGTATTTATGGCGGTGACGCTATATTACTGATGCTTTCGGTACTCGATGACGAAAGCTATAAAGCACTGCATGCCGTTGCCGATTCACTTAATATGTCGGTATTAACCGAAGTAAGTAATGAAGAAGAAGTACACCGTGCACTTGCGCTTGATGCACAAATCATTGGCATTAATAACCGCGACTTACGCGATTTAAGCACCGATTTAGCCACTACCGAAAAACTACGAAAGCTTATTCCAGCTGATAAAGTGGTTATTTCGGAATCTGGCATTTACACCCATCAAGACGTGAAACGTTTAGCTCCATTATGCGATGGCTTTTTAATTGGCAGCTCACTTATGGGCGAGCGTGATTTAGAGCAAGCATGTCGCCGTGTGATTTTAGGTGACAATAAAGTATGTGGTTTAACGCGAACTCAAGATGCACAAGCGGCATATAAAAACGGTGCTGTTTATGGTGGTTTAATTTTTCATCCTAAATCGCCACGCTATGTTGATTTAGATTGCGCAAAAGAGCTTAGCCAAAGTGCCCCGCTTAATTTTGTGGGTGTGTTTGTAGATGCCCCAATTGATCAAGTTGCTCAATACGCAAGTGTGCTAAAATTGGTGGCAGTTCAATTACATGGTCAAGAAAGTGACGATTACATCGTTCAATTGCGTACACAGTTACCTACCGGCTGCGAGATTTGGAAAGCCCAAGCAATAAAAGATGCATTGCCAACGCCTGTAAATGGCGTTGACCGACACCTTTACGATACACACAGCGATACACAAGCTGGCGGTACAGGTAAAGCATTTGATTGGTCGGTGCTTCATGATGCAACCACACCGTTTATGCTCGCTGGAGGCTTAAATCAAGACAATATTAAAGATGCGCTTTTTAAAGGTGCCTTAGGCCTTGATTTAAACTCAGGCGTTGAAGAATCTGCGGGTAAAAAGTGCCCTAACAAATTACATAATGCTTTTACAAGCATCAGAAATTATTGAGGTTAAAATGCAAAATCCAGCTTATTTTGGCGAGTTTGGCGGTATGTTTGTACCCGAGTTACTTGTCCCTGCGCTTAAGCAGTTAGAAAACGAATTTAACAAAGCACAAAAAGATCCTGAGTTTCAGGCTGAGCTAAGTAAATTATTAAACGAGTATGCGGGTCGTCCTACCCCACTTACTTTAACGCGCAATTTAGTTAAAAACCCAAAAGTAAAACTGTATCTAAAGCGTGAAGACTTATTACACGGCGGCGCACATAAAACCAACCAAGTACTTGGCCAAGCGTTACTTACTAAGCGCATGGGTAAAAAACAAGTAATTGCTGAAACAGGCGCAGGCCAACACGGCGTTGCAACCGCGCTTGCATGTGCATTACTGGGTTTAAAATGTCGAATTTATATGGGCGCAAAAGACGTTGAACGTCAGCAACCAAACGTATTTAGAATGAAGTTAATGGGCGCAGAGGTTATTCCGGTAACAGCGGGTTCTGGCACATTAAAAGATGCAGTAAATGAAGCCCTGCGTGACTGGTCAGCTAATTATCAAGACGCGCACTACCTACTAGGCACAGCTGCTGGTCCTCACCCATTCCCAACAATTGTACGTGAGTATCAAAAAGTTATTGGTGAAGAAGCTAAACAACAAGTACTTAAAGCCGAAGGTCGTTTACCTGACGCTGTAATTGCCTGTGTTGGTGGTGGTTCAAACGCAATTGGTATGTTCACCGACTTTATTGACGAGCCAGGCGTTAAATTAATTGGTGTTGAGCCTGCTGGGAAAGGGCTTGATACAAATGAGCACGGTGCAACAATTTGTAAAGGCACTAAAGGTATATTACACGGTACTTACACGTACATTATGCAAAACGACGATGGCCAAATTGAAGAGTCTTACTCTGTATCAGCGGGTCTTGATTATCCTGCGGTTGGTCCTCAGCACGCATTTTTACACGAAACCGGTCGAGCGCAATACGTGGGTATCACAGATACAGAAGCGCTTGATGCGTTTCAATCACTTGCTAAAAACGAAGGGATCATTCCGGCGCTTGAATCAAGCCATGCGCTTGCTTATGCACTTAAGTATGCAGAAGAGCAAACCGAGGAAAGCGTTTTAGTTATTAATTTAAGTGGTCGTGGCGATAAAGATTTAGCACACGTTCACAATGTACTATCTGAAAGAGGTCAGCTATGAGCCAAGTAAAAACGGATCGTTACGGCAAAATGTTTGCAGCGCTTAACGAGAAAAAACAAGGTGCGTTTGTACCATTTGTAACAATTGGCGACCCAGGTAAAGAGCAAAGTGTTGCGATTATTAAAAGCCTAATTGACGGCGGCGCTGATGCACTTGAGCTTGGTATTCCGTTTTCTGATCCGATTGCGGATGGCCCTGTAATTCAAAAAGCAAATATTCGCGCACTTGATGTGCACATTAACACGCAAGATTGCTTTGATGTTATTAAAGAGATACGCGAGTATAACGCCGATATTCCAATTGGATTATTGCTTTACTCAAACCTTGTTTTTAAGCGCGGCATAGAAGCATTTTACAAAGATGCAAAAGCGGTAGGTGTAGACTCTATTTTAGTGGCTGACGTGCCTCTGCATGAATCTAAAATATTTAGAAAGTCAGCAATGGATAACGGTGTAGACCCAATTTTTATTGCCACACCTAATGCAGATGACGACACTCTTCGCCAATGCGCCTCTTACGGTCGTGGTTATACGTATTTACTATCGCGCGCTGGTGTTACCGGTACCGATACAAAAGCACAAATGCCAGCGGGTAATATTGTTACTAAATTAAAAGAATACCATGCAGCTCCTGCTCTTTTAGGATTTGGTATTTCAACGCCAGATGATGTAAAAGCGGCACTTAATGCAGGCGCAGCAGGTGCTATTTCAGGCTCTGCTGTAGTTAAAATTATTGAAGCTAACCTTAACGATTTAGACGCAATGACAACGCAGTTAAAAGCATTTGTTAGTGAAATGAAAGCCGCAACCGCATTATAAAAAGTGTAAATTTACGCATTAAAAAAGGGCAATTAAATGCCCTTTTTTGTTTTTTAAAAGCAAATTAGTGAGCTTGGTGTTTACCCTCTAAAATCTCTTCAATAAATTTAGCATTAAATGCTTCTAAATCAGCTGGGCTTCGGCTTGTTACCAAACCTTGGTCTACACATACTTCTTGGTCAACCCAATTAGCACCTGCATTAATTAAATCGCTTTTAATACTAGGAAAAGAAGTAATAGTGCGGTCGCGCAATTTATTAATTTCAGCTAATAACCACGGTGCGTGGCAAATAGCAGCAACGGGTTTGTTTTTTTCTGCGCCAAAAAAGCCATCAATAAATGCTTTAGCATCTTTATCTTGGCGTAAACTGTCTGGATTAAATAAACCACCAGGAAGCATAAGCGCGTCGTAATCAGCAGGATCCGCGTTTGTAACTAGTTTATCTACTGTTACTTTATCGCCCCACTTGTCTTCATCCCAGCCAGTAATTTGGCCTTCTTTAATTGATACTATTTCGATGTTCGCACCAGCATCAAGTAATGCGCTGCGTGGAGATAAAAGCTCACTTTGCTCAAACCCATCAGTGGCTAAAATTGCGATTTTTTTGCCTTGTAAACGTGTGCTTGTTTGTAATGTACTCATTGAGATCTCCTTATTTTCTTAAAAGGTATATTTAAAATACACAATCAAAAAAGCACGATGCGTGCCGATAACAAGCAATTGAAAATAAAGGATTTAATTTAAGTAGGATTTATAATGCCATGTAAATTATTTAGAGATTATGAATAATGTACATAGAGGAGATATAAACACGGCTTTGATACTCGGTGATTTAAATACAGAAGCTTCGCTTCTCGCGTGAGCAAGCTCAACGCCTACAACTAACGCTCGGCATTATGTTTATTTTGTAGACGCACAACTTGTTGGCGTGATGGGCAAAGCCCATAATTTTATGTTTAATAACTCCACGCAAAGCTCAATCAACGACCAAGCTAAGTAATGCTATTTAAAGCAGATCTTTTAACGCCTTAGCTGGTTTAAAAACCGCTTTATTTGCGCCTTCTATTTCAATTGCATCCCCTGTTTGTGGGTTACGCCCAGTACGCGCTGGGTAATAACTTAGCGCAAAGGTACCAAAGCCATTAATTTGAACTTGATCGCCCTCAGAAAGCGATTTAGTAATGACTTTTTGCAAGCTTGAAAGTGCCGCTTGAGAATCTTTTTTTGTTAATTCACTTTTGTGTGCAATGGCAGCAACGAGTTCTGCTTTATTCATTTTAGGCTCCTAAATACACGCCAAATCAGTGTTGGTTAAGCGTGGGAATATGATGATATGAAAAATACCAAACCAAATTGGTAATAAAGCCACGCAGGCTAAGGGTTACAGGGCAACAAGTCAACCTTGTAGTTGCTAAGCTTTATGTGGTAAAAAGCCTTTGACTCTTTTTTGTATAATTTAGGTAGTATATGCACGCATTAATTGAATACATTCCACTCATACTGTTTTTTGCAGTGTTTAAACTCGTCGATATTTATTGGGCTACCGGTTTATTGATGGCCACTACGCTTATTCAGGTTGCTTATAGCTACTTTAAACATGGCAATGTACCTACTCGTCATTGGATATTTTTTGGCATTGCTGCCGTGTTTGGTACGCTAACGCTGGTACTTCATGATGAGCAATACATTAAATGGAAAGCAACACTGATATATGCAGGTTTAAGTTTAACGTTACTTGTTAGCCGTTATGTACTTAATAAAAATCTCGTTAAAAAAGCGCTTAGCTCAATCCTCGAAAACGCTAATGATACAAAGCAAGCCATTGTTGTCCCAGAACCATTATGGGATAAGCTTAACCTAATGTGGGTTGTTATAACTGCTGGTATAGCGGCACTAAACATTTATATTGCATACAATTTTTCGCTCGATTTTTGGGTTAACTTTAAAGTGTTTGGTTTAATGGGTATTACTTTTGTAAGCATTTTTGCCACCATTATTGCCTTGTACAAATACCTCCCTGATGAAGAGGAAACAGCAAAGTAAGCCCCCTCGTCATAAAAGTGTCGTCTTAGCTTGTTAGCTTATTAAAAAAAGCAAGTTGAGACGACCTTGAACGCTAACCAATACCGCTGGTTTGAATTTACCCTCATTTTTATATTACTGCCCTTGTTGGGTTTTGGATTACGCGAGCATTTAGCTAATTGGCTTATCCCTGCGCTTATTATACTTATGAGTGTGTGTTGTATGTTGCTACTAGGCGATCCCCATTTTAAACGGTTTAGACTCACAAGCCTTGGGCAATTTTCTGCTGTTAAAAGGCGTGTGTTTAGCTTCTTTTTTTTAGGTGCGCTGTTCTCAGGCATGTTTTATGGGATTATTCATCAAGGCAACTGGTTTACCCTTCCCCGTAACTCGTTTAATGATTGGCTTTTACTGCTGGTGCTGTATCCAATACTGTCGGTTATTCCTCAAGAATTAATATTCCGAACGTATTTTTTTCATCGTTATAAACGCATCATGCCAAAAAAAGCAGTGCGTATTGCAGTCAGTGCGAGTGTATTTGCGTTGGCGCATATAGTGTATGCAAATTGGATTGCAGTAGCCTTAGCCTTTTTGGGCGGTTTACTGTTTGCGTATACCTACGCACAAAGCCGATCAACGGTCGTGTGTGTTATTGAACACAGCTTATGGGGGCTATGGATGTTTACACTCGGGATTGGCAGCTACCTCGATTCAGGCGCATTTAACTAATATAACAAACATTAAAAAATCCGATACTAGAAAACTAATACCGGATTTCGAATAGTTATAAAAACACTTCACTCATCGCAAAAAGCGCTGAGCTGTAAGGCATATGCTGAGTTTTTAACTATTTAATCTAATGGTTAAAATAACGACTCAAACTCACCATTTGGAAACAAAACACCAGGAATACCACGTACCGCAGTAACATCAGCTAGTTTAGTATCACCAAAATATAAACCGCCACTGTAATTACGGCCCTTTTGCTTTACATCTAACCAACGTCCATTTTCGCCTTTCGCTATTAGATTAATGTTGCCACTAACATCACGAATACGTAAATCTAACGCGCGATTTTGTATGCTAACAAATATATCTGTAGAGGTAAGTTCTGATAGGTTTTCCACATCGCCTACGTACGCAAATTTAAAATCGCTTGCACCACTCAATGGAAAATCTAATTCAAAAGTAAATGCTAAATCGTCATTATCTTCACCAACAAAAGGCGAAGCCTCTACTGCTGTGATATGAAATGCAGTGTTTTGAATGTCGCTTACGTAACCACCATTAAAATCAAAAGTAGATAACGTGGTTGACTCCTCACCTAGTGAATTAACAAAACGATTTAAGTTTACTGATAAATCACCTTCGAGTTTACCTGCGGCTTTATTGATAATTACGTTGGTGGTTACCTGTGTAATACCCGTATCGGCTTCTGGGTTTAATTCACTTTGAGCATCTATGCCATCAAACTCAATCAGCAACTCACTTACATCCACACTTAATACCGTAGTACCATTTGTGACCGTTGCGCTCATTACACCTTCGATTTTATTACCTAATACACCACTTACTCTGAAAGTTGGAATTGATAAATCAATGGTTATAGGTAACTCATCATATGTGCCAGTAATAGCCCAAGTATAAGGTGATTGGTTGTAATCAATATCTAAATCACGAAGCTTATATTGCCCTGATGGTGTAGAGCCATCAGCTAGTGGTGAATAATTTGTGATAACTTCGTTTAAAGCATTACTAAGTGCATCAAGGGTTCTTTGTGTATCTTCATCAAACGCACCTTCAAGCTCAGTAAATTTTGCGTCTAATTCATCTGAATAGCTTTTTTCTTGAAGTCTTGCAACACCAATTATATTTCGCGTATCAACAAGTAACTCTCTTGAGTCTAAGCTTTGCACTTCTGCTGAGCGAGCCTGCCAATTTGCAAATGTAGTTACACTTGCAATCGTTTGCTTAACTTGACCAGCTACATTTTTCAGCAAAGCATTACCTTGGTCGCTAAATAAGTTGTCTGTAACATACTGCGCTGCTAAGTCGCTGTAATCTTGCCATGCTTGCTGGTCAGTCTCCAAGTTAGTAAATGCATTAAAAGCACTTTCAACACTAAACGAACTATCAGCAACACCAGCTAAAATTGCCGCGTAGGTGAAGGCATTTGTCACCATTTCTGCTTCAACACTTGCATTTAAATTACTGTGCGTTAAATGATAAAAAGGCGTGGCTGATAAACTCGCCTGTGTAGCACTAAAGCCTTCTTCTGTAATTGCTTTACTCAATGGCGATAAATAAACCTTATTTACACCCGGTGCACTAAATGCATCCGCTTTGTAATTAAGGGTAACGGTTGTCAATTCTTGGTAGTCAATTAACCGGTTTGCGTTTAAGTCATTTACATCACCACGCACAGTTCTGCCACACCCTGTAAATCGCGGACAAGGTAGAGCTGTATCGCTAGGTATAAACTCAAAACTATTAAAAGTAAGTGGAGTTACACTTACACTCGCAGTATTGATGTTTTCGACTTCAATTGATTCTTGCACCACCCCATCGCTATCTAAAACATTAAGCGTGCCCTGTGGTGATTGCCAATTAGATACATAAAAACTCACAGAAGAAGATGTAGCAATTTCACTCACTGCAACAGATTCTGAACTGTCACTGTCTGATGAAGAACCACAACCTGCCAATGCAATAGCGACCCCTAAAGGTATAATTTGTTTTAACATCTTCATTCCTTAAAACTTAATGTTCACGTACCAATTCACATTCGCATAATAGGCTTTATCTAAATCTAGGCTATCAGTTTGTAAATTAAGACCAAAATATTCGTTTTCTATACCAACTAAAAATGCTTCGCTTTTTGTTTCGTAGCCTGCTTGTACTCGCCAATGATCCCAAAAGTGAATACGGCCTTTTAATTGGCTAAACGTGTCTTTATCGTAACGTTTTAAAGTTAACTGAGTTGAGAATCGGTCGTTTATTCTATAATCGGCAAATGCTTGTAGTCGCATTTCCATTTCGAAATCATGAGATACCGTATTTCCAAATGCAGATGTTTTTAATGAAACTGTTGGCTGAGTAATAATATCGCCGTTATCATCTTCGCTAAATGGAATTTCAGTCGTTTGACCCTTTACAGAGCCGCTGTCTTCGTACTCTGTTTTATACAGCAAATCTTTTACGCTAAAACCAACTTTAAGCTCATCATTTACTTGCCAATCGGCAAAAATATCTAGGCTATAGCCTAGCCCTTCAGGCTTTTGTGAAGGTGTAAATTCTTTAAATAAAATATCTTTTGAAAAGTTGTAATCGACAGTTACAGCACCTTCAACTTCATCACTAAAAATCTCACCATTTACAGTGGCATCTTGATAGTGTGAGCTGGCAAAAACAGAAAGCTTAGGTGTTATTGTTAATGCATTTTTATCTAAAAATTTAAAATCATAAGATACGAATACACCATTAGACGTTGCTTGTTTAGCATCGAGGTAATAGGTATAAAATCTATCTTCAAACTCTAAGTCATTCTTTTCGGTATGAGTATATTTAGCTGTATCAGGATCAAAGTTAAGAACATAGTCATAACGACTTTGTAAACCTACCTTAAAATTACCGTAGCCAACACCCACTTCAAAAATATTATAGGTAAATGCACTGTCACCCGATTTTAATGGTGCATCAAAATCATCTACAAAGGCTTGTACTGGTTGTGCTTCAGTATAAATTTCTGCGTCAAAATGAGTAAATATTTGAAATTGGTTATCTGCGGAAGCAAGAGGAGAAATAAAAGCTGTTGAAAATCCTAACAAGAGAATTTTTTTTTTCATAATTTAATCGCTTTCTATAAAAAAAGGGAAAAGCGCTGCTTTCCCCTTTTATAGTTTAAATATTACTTAGATGAATCAATTAAATCAACATCAGTGTAATCAACTACATCACCATCAATGTAAGTAATTGAAAGACCATTAGTTGTTTTAGCTGCAGTACCAAAAGACATCATCATCTCATTGTACATAGCCATAACGTCACCAGTGTAACCTGCACTTTCATTACCAGTAATAGACAATGTGTAACCCATTGCATTATTTACTGTAATATCTAAAGCACTTGCTTCTTCCATGTCGCTGTCGATGAATGTAGTCATTACTTTAAAGTCTACATCACCAGAAACACCCTCTAATGTAATAGAGCCTGAATCTGTTGCATCATCAGCAGTAAGACTTAACATACCAGTAAAGCCAGAATCGCCATCCATGATTTCAACATGGTTAGTGGTTTCAGTCATTAAGATTTCTGCATCATCTACATTATCAGCATTTACTGCACCGTCAAATGTGAATATTAAACATGAATCAATTTGAGTAGCATCAATTGTGCCTGCAGCAAAATCAACACAATCTTCAAGTGCTTGTGCTTGTGTATCAGCAGTAACAAGTGAAACAGTTGCGTCATTTTCACCCATTAATGTAGCGCCCCAAGCAACAACTAATTGCTCGCCTTGGTATGAAGCTGAAGCACTGATCATTTCACCGGTAGTTTCGTTCTCTAATTCTAAAACTAACGCATCTAAGTCATAGTTATATGACCAATCAGGTTGACGAGTAGAAGTACCTTCACCTGAGTTACCCATTTCAGCTAGTTCATCAATTACGTCAGCAAGAACATCTGCTGCATCGATAACCGCTTGACCGCCAGTGTTAGTAAGCACAGTCATAGTCGATAATGACTCTGATGTAGCTTTAACAGAAGTTAGTACTTCAAGTTTAGCAACCGCCGCTTCAGCAACAAGTTGTAGGTTATAAGCTGTTACAAATTGCTCGCTAGCTAGTTCACCTTGAGCTACAGCAGCTGTTTGCATAGCTGTAAGCGCATCAATCATTGCTTGTGCGCCTTCGCCTTCAAGGTCTAGGTAAGCATTAGCAGCAACAAGTGCTTGCTCAATAGCAATTTCAAGTGCATCAACAGCAGCAGCAAAATCAGACGCAGCAGTAACAGCAGTCATAGCAAGCTCAAGAGCTTCAGTTGCGTTTGCGGCTGTATCTACCATTGCACCTTCTGCGTTAGCAAGTGCGCTTGTAGAAGCTGCTTCAGCTGTGTCTGCTGCTGATTTTTTCTCATCAGCAACGTCTGCAGTGTCTTCAGCAACTAGTTTTGCAGCAGCAAGAGCAATATCAAACGTTTCAATCGCTGCTTCTGCTTCCGCTACTAGTGCAGCTAATGCAGCGTCGTATGCAACGGTGTCAGTTACAGCAACACCTGCATCTGTTTGTAAAGACGTTGCAGAATCAAGAATCTGTTGGTAATCAGAGCTTTGAGTAACTAACGCTTTTGCAGCAGTTACATAACCTTGTGATTTAACAAAAATAGAACCCGCTTTAGCTGTTAAACCAGCAGTAGCAGCTTCATTTTTCAGTAATGTTACAGCGCTTACAAATGCAGCTGCGTTATCAGCTGTAAGAGCATCGCCACCCATTGCTTGAACATCAGCAAGTGAACTTTGAGCTGTTTCAATATCCATTTCTAATGCAGTAAGTGCAGTTTGTGAAGCTGTAACTTCTACTGTTAAAGCAGCTGCTAGAGCTGTATAAAAATCATCTCCAACTGTACACTCTGCACCAGTACAACCAATTACTTCTAGTGCTTTTTTAACTTTTACTGCAGCGGCTGCAAGGCCGGCATCAGTTGCTGCACCATTTTTAACAGCTTTGTCTTTAGCTGCTTTTGCTTTTTTAGCAATACCTACTGAATTAGCGGCAAACGCATCAATTTGTGCTTGTGTTGCATTAGGGTTGTTAATAGAGAATGCCGCTTTTAAAGCGTTTTCAATTGCAGTTTCATCACCCGTTGCTACAGCAACAAAAATGTTTGCAGTATTTGTAATTGCTGTTTGTAACATTGTAGCTATTGCAGCAATGCCAGCGTCAGTATTACCTTTAAACTGGCCTGATTTAATACCAGCTTTAATGCTGCTCATTACATCACCAATTGAAGGTAAACCTTGAATTGAAGATGAAAGCTGTGCAATTGCTAAAATACCGTCAGTAAGTTCTTCTTCGCCATCAACATTGCTTAAATCTACAGCGCCGCCGTTAGATAAATCGCCAATAATAGCAGAAAGTAAAAGTGCTGCGTCTTGACCCATTACTTGTACAACAGTGTTTAAGCTAGCTGTAGCAATAGCGTCTTCATCTACACTTGAACCTGAGTCAAGAAGAAGACCCGCCACTAACGATGTTAAAAAAGTAACATTAGCTTTATAAGAACCTAAAACATTGGCATCGCCAGCTGCACCGCTCGCTCCAGATGTATCTGCTTCAACAGCTGGAATAAACTTAACAACAGAAAGCTCTAGGTCAGTTTTGTACCATTCGCCAAACTCAATATCAGTATCGCCATCATTTTCGTCGTCAACTTCTGGCGCTTCATCGTAAGTGCCACAACCTACGTAAGCATCACAACGTAAAAAGCTATCATCGCCTTCTTCAGACGTTTTAACAGTAATGTAAACAGGTCCAGTAAAATCATCATCTAGGTAGATGCTGTAACGACCGTTTTCATCAGTTAGCACTTCAGGGTTAGCGGCAATTTTACTTGCTTCTACCGCTGCATCTGCAGCATCTTGTGATAGTGCTTCTTCAGAAAAAGACTCAGCCTCTGCTGAAGCAGCTGAGCGAAATGCAACAGGAACGCTTTGACCAGATGCATCTAAAGTCATTACAGTTACTACAGCATTTTTCATTGAACCTTTAACTGCTTTACCTGTTACTTCAATGTTAAATTGTGCATCGCCCGTTGCAGTGAAAGATTCTACAGGTGTAACAGGAATATTTCTGTCGTTATCAGAACCACATGCTGTTAAGCCTAATGTAAGTGCAACTGAAGCTGCAATAGGTGTAAATTTGATCGTACGCTTTACCATTTATTTCTCCTTGATAGCCTGGAATGAGTATCAGAAATTAGTTTAGTTGATAGTGATTTATGTAAGCTTTTATATTCAAAAAGCATCAAAAAAGTACACAATCATAACTTTTGTTACTAGAACATTAAAAATACCATTAAGCTATATAGTTATGCTACATATTTATACGTTTTATAGAAGTATTTATCTTTATTCTATGAGCTACTTCTTTATCAGCATCTCTATTATTCAATAACCTATAGACACTCATAAAGAACCAGCACATATTGATACAATATATTCACTTTATTAAATGAATATTACATATAATCTAGTTTGTTAATTATATTCTTCAAGTAAATGCGGTGGATGAGAGCGAAAAAAGACGATAATTCGAAAAATTAATGAAAAAGGATTATTTCTAACGAGTGTGAGTAGGTTTTACTTTAGCTAAGCAAACGTTTATAAAATTTGTTTGCTTAACTAAAATAAATGTTTAGTTGCGCTTAACTTCACCAGTGATTAGTAAGGGACTCTTACAACCCCTTCCATTAATACACGTGCACTTCGGCTCATACTTGCTTTGGTAACTAGCCAGTTGCCAGCATTATTTTTAGCCTCAGCACCTACTTTTAGCGTGCCCGACGGGTGACCAAAGTTAACTTCACTCAATGCACCGCCACCAGCGGCTATATTTACGAGTGTGCCTTCAATTGCTGCGGCAGTGCCAATAGCTACAGCGGCTGTGCCCATCATGGCATGATGCAGTTTACCCATCGACATTGCGCGCACGAGTAAGTTAATGTTGGCAGCCTCAATAAATTTACCGCTAGATGCAGCGTAATCTAAAGGCGCTGCAACAAACGCAACCTTTGGCGTATGTTGGCGAGCCTGTGCTTCAGTAATGTTAGTGATTAAGCCCATTTTAACGGCGCCATAAGCGCGAATGGTTTCAAGCTTTTCAAGCGCTGCAACATCGTTATTTATATCGTCTTGCAGCTCTGTGCCGGTATAACCAATATCAGCGGCGTTAATAAATACAGTAGGAATACCTGCATTTATCATGGTTGCTTTTAGAGTACCAACACCTGGAACCTCTAAGTCATCAACTACGTTACCTGTTGGAAATAACGCGCCATCGCCATCAGCGGGGTCCATAAATTCAAGTTTTACTTCAGCTGCAGCAAATGTAACGCCATCGAGCTCAAAGTCGCCGGTTTCTTGTACTTCGCCATTGGTCATAGGGACATGCACTAATATGCTTTTTTTAATATTAGCCTGCCACACACGCACAATAGCAACACCGTTATTAGGTACTCGGTTTTTATCGACCAAACCATTACTAATGGCAAAAGCTCCGACTGCTGACGTTAAGTTGCCGCAGTTACCGCTCCAATCCACAAAAGGTTTATCTATAGCCACTTGACCAAACAAGTAATCAACATCGTGATCAGCTTGCTCACTTTTACTTAGGATTACGGTTTTACTGGTGCTTGATGTAGCGCCGCCCATTCCATCCGTTTGTTTGCCGTACGGATCGGGGCTGCCAATAACACGCAGTAATAAATTGTCGCGCGCCTCGCCTGCTACTTGAGCAGGCTTTGGCAAATCAGTTAAATTAAAAAATACACCTTTACTGGTGCCGCCACGCATATAGGTTGCAGGCACTTTAATTTGCGGTTTAAACATAATGCTTGCCCTTATGCAGATTGCGTGGCTTCTAAAAAGTCTTGAGCAAAGCGTTGTAACACACCACCAGCTGCGTAAATAGAAAGCTCTTCTTGGGTATCTATACGACATTTCATAGGCACAGTAAGTACTTCACCGTCTTTGCGGGTAATGCTTAAATTAACTGTGGCGCCTGGTTTTAAATCACCCGTTACATCGTACGTTTCACTGCCATCCAGCTTTAGGGTTTTACGCGTTGTGCCTGCTTTAAATTCAAGCGGTAAAACCCCCATACCAATTAAGTTAGTACGGTGAATACGCTCAAAGCCCTCTGCTGCTATTACTTCAACGCCTGCAAGTCTTACGCCTTTTGCAGCCCAATCGCGCGACGAACCTTGACCGTAATCGGCACCGGCTACGATAATAAGCGGCTGTTTACGCTCCATGTAGGCTTCGATTGCTTCCCACATACGGGTATTAGTGCCTTGTGGCTCTAGGCGAGCGTAAGAACCTTGCTTAACGTCGCCGTTTTCATCAAGCACCATTTCATTAAGTAGTTTTGGGTTTGCAAATGTTGCGCGCTGCGCTGTTAAATGATCGCCCCGGTGCGTTGCGTACGAGTTATAGTCTTCCTCTGGGACGTTCATTTTGGTCAGGTATTCGCCAGCAGCGCTGCTTGCCATAATTGCGTTTGATGGCGATAAATGATCCGTTGTAATGTTATCGCCAAGTACTGCAAGCGCGCGCATACCAGTCATAGTGCGCTCACCCGCAAGTGCACCTTCCCAATAAGGAGGACGACGAATGTAGGTACTTTCTGGGCGCCAATCGTAAAGTGGATCGTTATCTTCACCGTAATCTACGGTTAAATTAAACATAGGCTCGTATACTTTTCTAAATTGCTCTGGCTTAACGCTTTGCTTAATTACCGCATCGATCTCTTCATCTGATGGCCATAAATCTTTAAGCGTAATATCGTTGCCTTGTTGATCTTGCCCTAGTATCCCTTTTTCAATATCAAAGCGAATAGTGCCTGCAATAGCGTACGCAACAACTAAAGGAGGTGACGCTAAAAATGCTTGCTTAGCATAAGGATGAATGCGTCCATCAAAGTTACGATTGCCAGAAAGTACAGCCGTTGCGTATAAATCACGTTCGATTACTTCTTTTTGAATCTCAGGGTCAAGCGCCCCGCTCATACCATTACAGGTAGTACACGCAAAACCAACAATGCCAAAGCCAAGTTGCTCAAGCTCTGTTAGTAGGTTTGCATCTTCAAGGTATGATTGCACTGCTTTTGAGCCCGGTGCTAATGAAGTTTTAACCCAAGGTTTGCGCATTAAACCCTTAGCATTTGCATTACGGGCAAGGAGTGCAGCGGCAATTACATTGCGTGGATTACTCGTATTAGTACAGCTAGTAATCGCGGCAATAATACATGCGCCGTCTGGCATTAAGCCTTCTTCATTTTCAACAACACCCGAAATACCTTCTTTAGCTAAATCGCTTGTCGATACACGGCGGTGTGGATTAGATGGACCCGCAATATTGCGCCCCACGCTTGATAAATCAAACTTAAGCACACGCTCATATTTTGCGGTTTTTAAGCTATCGCTCCAAAGGCCTGCTGTTTTTGCGTAATTTTCTACAAGGGCAATTTGTTCTTCTTCACGCCCTGTTAAACGCAAGTAATCTATTGTTTTATCATCGATATAAAACATGGCGGCAGTTGCGCCAAATTCAGGCGTCATGTTCGAAATGGTTGCTCTGTCGCCAAGTGTAAGCGCATCGGCACCTTCACCGTAAAACTCTAAATAAGTAGAAACAACACGTTGCTCGCGTAAAAATTCAGTAATGGCTAACACAATATCGGTTGCGGTAATACCGGGTTGGCGCTTGCCTGTTAGCTCAACACCAACAATATCAGGCAAGCGAATATATGAAGCACGGCCAAGCATAACGCTTTCAGCTTCAAGCCCGCCTACACCCACAGCAATAACACCCAGCGCATCAACATGAGGCGTGTGGCTGTCGGTGCCAACTAAAGTATCTGGAAATGCAATGCCATCTCGGTTTTGAATAACCGGCGACATTTTTTCAAGATTAATTTGATGCATAATGCCGTTACCCGGTGGAATAACATCAATATTTTTAAACGCAGTTTTTGTCCAGTTTATAAAGTGAAAACGGTCGTCATTTCGTCTATCTTCAATGGCGCGGTTTTTTTCAAATGCGTCAGGATCAAAACCGGCATGCTCTACCGCTAGTGAATGATCCACTATTAACTGCGTAGGTACTACCGGATTCACTTTAGCCGGATCGCCGCCTTTTGCTGCAATTGCATCACGAAGCCCAGCTAAATCAACAAGTGCTGTTTGGCCTAAAATATCGTGGCACACTACGCGCGCCGGATACCACGGAAAATCTAAATCTTGCTTTCGCTCAATTAGCTGGTTAAGTGCATCGGTTAACATGGCAGGGTCGCATCGGCGTACTAGGTTTTCGGCAAATACACGTGATGTATAAGGTAGTGTGGCGTATGCACCTGGCTTAATTGCATCCACGGCTTCTTGCGTATCGTAATAGTCGACGTTTGAGCCCGGTAGAGGTTTACGGTATTGGGTGTTATTAATTATGGTCATGGTAAGGGTTCGCTAATTTGGTGACGGTGTTTGCTCACAGCTAGCGTGTTTAATGAAAAGTTTGAGAAAAACTGCTCGCTAGTGGCTATGTGCAATAAAAAAGTGAGCACATGCGTGCTCACTCATTTTTTAACGTGACTCTATTGGTGTGTAACTGCGTGCGTCAGGCCCAGTGTAATCGGCACTTGGGCGAATAATACGGTTGTTAGCGCGCTGCTCTTTTACATGTGCTGTCCAGCCCGTAACACGGCTCATTACAAATATTGGCGTAAATAATTTAGTTGGAATATCCATAAAGTGATAAGCAGATGCATGAAAAAAATCGGCATTACAAAAAAGTTTTTTCTCGCGCCACATAATCTCTTCACAGCGAACAGACACAGGGTAAAGCACATGGTCACCCACTTCATCGGCTAGTTTTTCAGACCACTTTTTAATAATAACGTTACGCGGATCAGACTCGCGGTAAATAGCATGGCCAAAGCCCATTATTTTGTCTTTGCGTTCAAGCATGCCCATTACTTCTTGCTCAGCATCTTCAACACTTGTAAAACCTTGAATCATATCCATAGCCGCTTCGTTGGCGCCGCCATGTAATGGCCCACGTAACGTACCAATCGCACCGGTTACGCAAGAGTGAATATCAGAGAGTGTTGATGCACACACACGAGCCGTAAACGTAGAGGCGTTAAACTCGTGCTCTGCGTATAAAATTAACGACACATTCATTACTTGAGCAAACAATTCACTTGGGGCTTTATCATGTAACAGCGTTAAAAAATGTGCGCCAACAGAGTCATCGTCAGTTTGCGTTTCGATGCGTACGCCGTCGTGTGTAAAGCGGTACCAGTAACAAATAATACTTGGGAACACAGCAACCATACGGTCGATTGCATCATTGGCTTGGCTAAAATCATTTTCCATTTCAAGGTTACCCAACATAGAGCAACCCGTGCGCATTACATCCATTGGATGCGCGTCTTTAGGAATATTTTCAAGCACGGTTTTAAGTGCATCCGGTAAGCCGCGTAAGCTTTTTAGTTTTGCTTTATATTCTGCCAATTCGCTAGTTGTAGGTAACTCACCACGAGAAAGTAAAAAAGACACTTCTTCAAACTGTGCTTTTTCGGCAAGTTCGCTAATATCGTAACCACAATACGTTAACCCCGAACCGCTTTGCCCAACTGTACATAATGCTGTTTGCCCTGCTACTTGTCCGCGTAAACCAGCGCCGCTCAATGCTTTATCGACCATGATCTTCTCCTATCTATAATTTGTGTGTGTTTTTATTAGTGTTTATTTACTTGTCAGATTTTGATGAAAAAAGGGTGTCGAGTGTGTTCTCGTACGTGTGGTAATCTAAAAAGTCGTATAGCTCTGCACGTGTTTGCATATTTTCTATTTGGCTTTGTTGCGAGCCTTCATTCAAAATAGCTGAATAAACATTTAATGCAGCTTTATTCATTGCTCTAAACGCACTTAATGGGTAAAGCACCATTTTAACGCCCACATCACTTAACTGCTCTTTGGTATAAATAGGCGTTTGACCAAACTCGGTAATATTTGCCAAAATTGGAACGTTAATCGCTTTTGAAAATGCTTGGTAATCGGCAAGGTCGTGTACGGCTTCGGCAAAAATAGCGTCAGCCCCTGCTTCTACACATGCCGCTGCGCGGTCAATTGCTGCGTTTAATCCTTCTTTTTGAAACGCATCGGTACGCGCCATAATATAAAAATCATTATCGGTTTTTGCATCAACCGCCGCTTTAATACGGTCAACCATTTCGTCTTGGCTAACAATTTCTTTATTTGGACGATGACCACAACGCTTCTGTGCTACTTGATCTTCTATATGAAAACCTGCAGCACCGGCTTTGGTCATTTCTTTAACGGTGCGTGCAATATTAAATGCGCCGCCCCAACCTGTATCTGCATCAACTAACAAAGGTAAATCGCTCGCACCGGTAATACGACGAATATCTTCAAGCACATTATCAAGACTGGTCATTCCTAAGTCAGGCATACCAAAAGAAGCGTTGGCCACGCCCGCACCTGAGAGGTAAATTGCTTGGTGACCCATTTTTTCAGCCATCATCGCGGTGTATGCGTTAATAGTCCCTACAACTTGTAAAGGGTGATTATTAGCAATAGCGTGTTTAAACTTTAATCCTGCTGACATTACTTTCTCCTCACTTTGAACGGTTGCTACGTGGAGTAACTTATAGTTTTAATCTGTAATTATGACTGTTTAACTGCTCTGCTTAGCTTTTAGCAGCTTCTTTTTTTGCGACTAATATCAATCTGTATGGGTATGAGGTCTATTTAACGATAAGAAAATCGTTCTGTAACTAGGCAATAATTTTTATGTTTAGTGGTTCTAAATAAAAAATTTTTAACGACGTTACGGAGCGATTTAATCCGTTAAATTGTTCGAATACTCATATTGATTGGTATACATCAAATTTGGTTTGAATATTTGCTTGCGATGCACTTATATGTCGCTTCATAAGCATTTCGGCCAGTTCGCCGTCGTGGTTTTCAATGGCGTTAATAATAGCTAAATGCTCATCAAACGCTTTTGATACACGCGGCCCCACCATGCCCATTTGTACTCGGTACATGCGTATTAATTGATAAAGCTCATTACACAGTAAATGAATTAAATGCGCGTTTTTACTGCCTTGAATAATACGGTAATGAAAATCTAAATCGCCGGCTTCTTGATAATAAGACTCGCCCTCTTTAACACGTTGTGTTTGTAGGTGCTGATTAAGTAATTGCTTTAAGCCTTTTACTTCTTCGGGTTCCATATTGTCGGCAGCAAGCCTACATGCTAAGCCTTCAAGTGAGCTACGAACTTGGTAAACTTCAATCAAGCGCTCAGCGGTAAGGGCAACTACTCGGCAACCTACGTTAGCTTTACGCTCAACAAGGTAGCAACTTTCTAGGCGATTTAACGCCTCTCTAAGCGTTGCACGGCTTACACCATAACGTTTGGCAAGCTCAGGCTCTGATATTTTACTGCCTTGAACTATGCTGCCCTCAACAATCTCACGGCGCATATCTACAAATACTTGATCTGATGCGGTAGTTATAGGCGCTTCGTTTAAAAATGTGTGTGTCATAAGTTATTTTTTAGATTGTCGACAATTAATGTGGTTACTATGGGCTTATTAAAAAATCATGTCAACCCTTAAGCCTATCAAAACGACTAAAAAACACACCCATTGTCGACACTATTGATCTAAAGTCGTATTAAGTACGCTTTAAAATAGGCCGAACCAATAAAGTGTCGACATAGCAATAAATTGGATGTTACGTTTTTAAGCGCTGAAAATGCGTTATATAAATGCTATTATCGCGCTTTATTTTTATAGTATGAGCTAACGCGTGAACGCCAACACTTTTATTCCTGAGCACTTTATTGACGACGTAAAAACCTATTTACCAGCGCATCTAAACTTAGATGACTTTTTAAATGCGTGTCGCAGGCCGCTCAGAAAATCTATCCGCGTTAATACATTAAAAATTAGCATTGAAGAATTTGTTAAACGTGCAACTGAAAAAAATTGGCTACTAACGCCTATCCCATGGTGCAGTGAAGGCTTTTGGCTAGAGCGCCCAAGCAATGAAGAACAAAACCTAGCCCTTGGTAATACCGACTTACATCTAAGTGGTGCTATGTATGTACAAGAAGCAAGTTCAATGCTGCCCCCTATTGCCTTAAAACAAAGCATTAAACTCGCAGACTCTCAAAATAATTTCGTGCTTGATATGGCATCAGCACCGGGGTCTAAAACCTCACAACTAGCTGCGCTTATGAATAACCAAGGCGTGCTTGTTGCAAATGAGCTTTCGTCATCTCGCTTAAAGGTACTTAGCGCAACACTCAAACGTATGGGCGTTGGTAACTGTGCGCTCTCGCACTTTGATGGCGTTATATTTGGCAACTACATGTTTGAATGCTTTGATAGCATATTGCTAGACGCGCCCTGCTCTGGCGAAGGGACTGTACGTAAAGATGCCGACGCTCTTAAAAATTGGTCAATAGAATCAAACATACAAATAGCCCAAGTACAAAAAGACTTAATTAAAAGCGCATTTTACGCATTAAAGCCAGGTGGCACCTTAGTATACTCAACTTGTACACTTACCCCGCTCGAAAACCAACAAGTGTGCGATTATTTACTCAGTGAGTTTGGTGACTACATAGCACCGCAATCCCTAAGCGACTTATTTGAAGGTGCAAGTAAAGCCACTACCGCTGAAGGCTATTTACACGTATGGCCGCAAACATTTGATAGCGAAGGCTTTTTTATTGCTAAATTTAAAAAACACGCAAGTTGCGATAACCCAAATCAAACTGTTAAAAAAGGTGCGTTTCCGTTTAACGAGTTTGATAAAAAACAAAGCGCCTCGTTTATGCAATCGCTTAAAAAGCACTTTGGGTTAACTAACCTGCCTGGCAGCTTAATGCAGCGTGATAAAGAACTGTGGTTATTTCCTGAGGGGTTTGAAGCCGCACAAAACAAAATTAAGTACGCACGCTTAGGTATTCAAATTGGAATTATTCATAAAAACGGCGTAAGGCTGACGCACGAGTTTGCAACCGTATTTGGCAACGAATGCAAAACGAATATATTTGCTTTAAATAACGAGCAAGCAAATGATTATTTTCAAGGTAAAGATATACGCTTAACTGAAGTAACTCAAACTATAGGCGAAGTAGTATTAACACTGTGCGGCTGCCCTATTGGGCTGGGTAAATGGCAAAAAAATAAGATCAAAAATTCACTACCACGAGATTTAGTGCAAAATACGCAGTTAATAAGCTGGGTTTAAACCAAAGTACAAATCACGCATAATTAATCTAATACTTTGTTATCAAATGTAACCAGGTGGCGAAATTAGTTATGCTTTATTGAGTAGCTTTACTATAGTTTTAAGTACTTTCTTCTTCTCCCTAACGAACCAGAAAGTTTTTAGTTAACGCTAGACTCAATTTAGAGTCACTTTATGGCCCAGAGCAAAAATAGCTCTGGGCTTTTTTGATTAATAGAGTGTTTGCTTACCAAAAAAGTAAAAAACACTACACTATTAGAAGTAGTTAAAAATCAATAAGCCTTTTTGCATTAGTATTTTAATAATGCATTTCACCAGTTAAGAACACCAAGCTACTATTTTAGGCATATTTAAAATGGCCTTATTCTAATTGTAAAGCAATTTCTTTTTACAGCTATTAATATGCCCTAATATTAACTCAGAGCTATAGTGTTATGCTGACACCCTATGAGCTGGAAACTATACTAGCTTCCACATAAATCCATCGCTAATTATATTGCCCACAACAAACTATATTTACTGAAGCCTTGTTTCGTGCAGTTGAGAGAGCAACTAAGTTGAAGGACTAATTAAACTGCGAGTATTTATCTAGCTAAACTTAGCAGCCTTGGTAATCTTTCAAAATAGAGGTTTTGATCCTGATTATAGAGCCGACCTGTTGAAGAAGATATACAAACCGACTATCGTCAGTATAGACAATATCTACAACACCACTTTCGTTCGCCATTAAACACGTCATATCTGCCCAGCCATTGTTTTGTGAAGTATTTAATAGCACTTTACCATTAGGCTCTCCCCCCCAGCTTACTGAACCCGCAATAGTGAGCGAATGGTCAGGGGCTTGTTTCATACTCAAAAAAGCAGAGGATGAAGGTTCGTTAACTATTTCAGTAAAGGTACTATCACGTTCGTTAAACTTGTAAATTACAGCCTTCTCAAGTGAACCTAAAAGGTATAGAGATTCATCAATATACTCAAGATTGAAAGCCCAAAAGCCACTTGGAGCTTTTACCGTTTTGATTAAGCTTCCATTATCAACATCATGAAAGTACATCATTTCCTCATCATCAATATGATATGTCACTATAAAGTCATCGGTTTTTATAAGGGCACGATAAACTCTATTATGATTAGTCGAAAATACTTTTTCACTGGTACTTTGTTCAATATTCTCATCAAGAGACGGTGATAACTTATACAAACCACCATTGTCCCCATCCTTGTATACATAAATATTTTCTGATATTGAAATTTTCCTTGAATAACTTTGCCCCCAAAAAGAACCACTATCATTTCTACTTTGAGAACTGTCTATTCTTTGCACATTAATAAAATTGTTATTTTTATCTGCAGTTATCAAATAGTCTTGGGGCAAATTCCAAGGAGATAAGGTAGCGAAAACAGCCTCATCGTTAGTTTCCACTGACCATGAGTGTCCAGCTAATAACCAGTCTCCAGAAGTTCTAGGGAAAATATTTATAAATTGGTTTGGTTGATTCAGTTCCATTAATACCAAGCCATTATCCATACTAGCAATATATAGCTTTTCATTATCAATATGAATATCAGTGCCTACAAAGTTACTTGCGTTATAAGACTTCTCATAGAAATTACCCGATTTTCTATCATGTTGATATATACCCCAGTAATCACTAAACCATATGCTACCCTTAACCGCACTCGGCATTCCAATTGGTTTAGTTATAGATTTACGCCACTTCCTATAAGGTAGTGATGTATCATAGTTTACAGACACCTTCGAACCTAATGACAACCCAAAAGGTTCTACAATTAACTCATACAGGCTTACATTCCAAGTACTCCCTAAAGCTATAAAATTCTTATTATCCAATCTGTTATCAATAAAAACATTTACTATATTTTTATTAGCTAGATCTGCGTTTATAGGTACGTGAGAATTGAGGTCGTAAACTCCTTTAGTTGTGAAAACAAAAGCGTTTGCATTACCACTTATTCGCGCAATGCGTAGGATATTCTCTTTAAAGGTGTGTTCAAGTCTGTGGCTACCATCAAGAAGATTTATTCGGTACAAATTAGTGCCATTATAACCATATATATAATCTGGACTCTCATCAAAATAAACCCCTTTTAATTTATCAATTGAAAGTGGCTTTTTTGTAACATCACCAGAAATATCTATACACCCTAATTGAGCCTCTAATGCCGCAAAACAAGTAGTACCTGCTTGCGATGTTGAAAATAACTGAAGAGTAGTACTTCGGTAGGTATTTAACTTTAAACCTACAGGGGACCACATAACATCATTTATGAGTTCAAGAACCTGTTTTTTTGTTACAGCTAGCAAAGTGTCGTTGTGAACTAAAAGACCAGTAATATTATAGTTTGTAAGTCCTTTTACAAATGGCTGCCAGCTATCTCCATAATACTTCCATACTCCTGTAACATCAGAAGATGCATAAACCTCGTTTTTATACTCAACAATACTACTGAAGGCACCTCCCCCTCCCCATCCAATTCGCATAATGTCAGGTTCAGTTGTATTTTCTGAAGCAACTGAAAGATCAGGTTTACTCTTAAAAAAAATTGAAAACAGAGTTTCTTTATCATAAAGGTTATTTTTAATTAGATAGGAAATTATGGCTTGAGTACTACTAGGAAATAGAATAAATAAAGTTTGTAATATTTCTATCCTCTTTGAAGGACTACGCTCCTCTAAAGATAATAAACGTTTATATTTACTATCAGAAATAGCTTCGAGAAATCCATTTTTGTACAGCTCAATAGTTGTTTTTATTTGCATATCATTCAAATAAATAATGTCATCACTTTTTGACAATGAAGCTATGGCATCTGTGAGTGCGTGTGAGTGCGCCTCATTCGCAAGTAAAGTAGATAAAAGTCTATCACCTAATTGGTGTTTTGATTCATCTTGAAAACTTTTGGAATAACCTTTACTTATAGACAATAAAAATATAAAAAAAGAAATAGTTAAAAGTTTAATTAATATAGCGCTTGATTGGACTTTCATTAGAAACTCCTCTTTATGCTTAGTCAGATTGAAAATGGATTGCTTAGTTAGCTAGAGACAGCTAAGTAGTAGACATGTTGATAAGTGTCTTCATTGAGTTTAGTAATACCTTAGAGAGTACACAAGCCGAAAGTATATTAATATTTTTATTAAGAAGGTAATGCCCAAAAGTTACTCTATTTATTTTCAGCTAAAAACTTATCAATAGCTAAGCAAGCTGAAGCATATGAGGCCTAATATCTAAGCTAGATAAATCAGGTCCTTTTAAGGGAGAAAAACACTGAGTATATTTGGTCCATCCAGAATTCGATCCAATATATTTTTACCAACAATTAGTGCTGGTAAACATAGCCCAGATCTTAAAGCATAAAAAAATCGACTTCTAACCGCTGGGAAAATAAAGATGCTAGCGTTAGGTGTAGCATTGAGAAAGCTAAATCAAACTTGTTATAAATCGATAAAGAATCAAAAAAAGAATCAGTCCGCATTGGCTTTGTACTCGGTTCTGAGAGGGGGTATACATTTTAGCCGCAGTAATCTTTAAAAATGTAACTACTTCTAATCACTTCAAAACGAGAACCGAATTGTAGCGATAAACATATTGTAGGTAAACGATTAATTTTCTCTGCGAACATAAAAATCTCATAAAATTTATTGCCATACTTAACTGAAGAGTTAAGCTCGGCCACATACAATGCTCTATATTTTGGGGAAAGTTGCTGCCAGTTCATTAACGCTATTTGAATAATGCCAAGCTGCACATCAAACTTGTACGGCCCAAATTTTTTAGCCTGCTGAATATACTCATATACTCGTTCTGTAGGCCCTTCTTGATAACTAACTACTTGCGCTAGTGCAATCCAAGTTTCTGACCATGTTTGCCTTAACTCTAATGACTTTAATAAATCTTTTTCTGCTTGTTGATAAACCAAAAGCTTATTCTTATTTTGCTCGCTAGTTACAGCTAGATTGAGCATTTTTATATAAGCACTTAACTGCCAGTAATGAGGCTGTAAAGGGTCTTGGCTTGTTGCGTATGTAATTGCCTTATCTGCAAGCTCTAGCTCTTCAGGAGTAATTGTGCTTACAGGCTGCTTTAAAATATTGACTGCATTAAAATACCATGTATTTGCACGCATACTTTGTAAACTCTGATAACCTATAACTAATGTAGCAACTGCAAGTATTGCAATTTGTGTGAGGCGGTTTGTATTTAAATTACTCATTAAACAACGACTCAGTTAAACGCATTGGGTTAGTAAAAAATAAATCATGTGCATCATTTTGACCAATTAGCTCACTAACTATTTGCTTAGATTTACTCAAAATAGGCGGCCTGCGCTTAACTGAATGGGCATCAGATGCAACATAAGTTACTAAACCGTTTTTTAGCATATCTATACTAATATTTTTTGCAGTTTCGCCCCATGCACCTTCAATGCTTGACGCTGTTAACTGAAACTCACACCCTAATTGCTTTAAACGATTAATATAAAAGGGATTTACTTGAATATCACGATTACGCTCAGGATGAGGAATAATCACTTTTATATTTTGTTTGGCTAGCCAATTTATAAACTTATCGTAACCTTGCGGTACATGAGAGTGTGGTAGCTCCAATAGTAAATAATTTACTGAATTAAGCGTACCAATGAACGGGAGTTTATTACCAAGCACCAAACTCATTAGCTCTACATCAAGCCTAACTTCAGCGGCTACAGCTAGCTTAATATTAATATTATTTACTAATGCCTGTGCTTTCAAATTAGCAAGCTCGCTATACAATTGTGAGACCGAGTTATTAAATCTCCCAATATGTATATGAGGCGTGGCAACCATATGGGTAATACCATCATTTTGTGCAATAGTTAATAGTGCTAAAGATTCCATTAAATCTTTAGCACCATCATCAATTCCTGGCAAAATATGAGAATGAATATCAATCACTGCTTTACCATTTTACTATGCATTTGGCTGCTCAGGCTTTTGTGAATAGTCGTAATAGTCGTAATAGCCATGGCTGTGTTCGTCTTTACTTTTACCCATATCTACTTGGTTAAGCACAATACCTGCAACATGCGCTTTAGCTTCAAATAAACGCTCAATACCCGCTTTAATAGGTTTTATACGCGTAATATCCGCTTTAACAACATAAATTACTGAGTCTGTACTTTGCGCTATAACTAATGCATCACTCACGGCTTGTGTCGGTGGTGTATCAATGATTATATAGTCGTATTCAGCTCTAAGTCTCTTTATTACTTCACTAAAGCGTGCGTTAGATAAAAGTTCTAACGGGTTACTAGGAATTTGGCCACTTGGCATAATAACTACGCCCGATTCTACATCAACATGTACACATTCAGTTAACTGTTCAGTACCCACTATTAAATTGCTTAACCCTGGGTGAAATACCGGAATATCAAAGCGTTTAGCAATACTTGGCTTGCGTAGGTCAGCATCAATTAATAATACTTTACCCATTTGTGCAAGCGACATCGCTAAATTAGCTGAAGTGGTCGTTTTCCCCTCCCCCGATGAGCTAGAAGTAACTGCAATTACTTTATGATCCCGCTCTAACTGAGTTAATAACAAACTAGTTCTAAAAGTACGTACCGATTCTGCAAAACGCCTATAATTATCCTCAAGGTACGCATGTATCGGAAATACACTCTTTTTAGGCATCGGTACGTGCGGTAATAACCCTAACATACGCTGAGCTAACTTGTTTTCAACATCATTTTTAGTTTTAACAGTGTCATTAAGCGCATCAAATATAATACTCATAACTAGTGCAAAGCCTAGGCTTGCAAAAAAGGCAAGTGCAACAATGAGCTTTTTATTTGGTTTTGATGGGTCTCTAGGCGTATATGCACGGTCTGTAAAGCGCGCAGTTGCAGAGCTAAAATCACTAGTAACTTCAGTTTCTTTTGAACGTGATAAAAACGTATTAAATATATTTCGATTGGTCTCTACTTCACGCTTCAATTGATTATATTGAGTCTCTTTACGAGTAATATCTTGATATTCAGCACGTATTTTAGCTAAATCCCCCTCGAGAGCACTCACAGTGCGCGCAATTCGGTTTAACTCTTTTTCAATACCTGTTACAAGCCCTTTTATCTGTTTATTCAAATTACTTTGAACGGTTGCAAGTTCTGCTTTCGCAGAAATAATGCGAGGGTGTTTAAGGCCATACACCTCACCTAGCTCACTTAGCTTACGCTCAACTATGACCACTTCTCTTTTAACATTTTGGATAACTTGGTGTGATGTTATTTCCGGCATACTGCCTAACAGATCCAGGTTGTTATTACCATATTCGCTAATTACCCTGTTGATACTTTCAAGGTTGTTTTTTTCTTTACGCGCAACAATTAACTGCTGAGAAATCTGCTCAAGCTCTTGTGTGGCAAGTCCTGCTATACCTTCAATATCAACTAATTTTTGTTTCTCTCGATAAGCTTGCAAACGCTCTTCTGAGTTATCTAACTGAATGCGTAATTGCGCTAGACGTGTGTTTAACCAACTTGATGCTTGTTGAGTAATACCCATTTTGGCACGTATTTGGCTTTCGATATAAACTTCACCAACAGTATTAGCTACAAGCGCAGCTAATTTTGGGTCACTCGACTCAAAACTTACTCTTACTAACTGAGTTTTAGAGATTGGTGATACTGTTAGACGAGATCTAAATGCGGCCAATAAGCCAATCATTTTACGTTCAGCCTGTTCTTGCGGAGAATATACTGTAGTATCTTTTTTATTTAAAAAAGGCAAAGATTTTTTAACAAAAGATTTGAACTCCCCAATAGCTGAAGGTTTTCCAATAAAGTCGCTATGGCTTTTTAAATCCAGCTTAGTTATAACTTCACGGGCTATACTGTCTGACTTTATTACTTCAAACTGAGTTTGGTAATATTCTTTCTTATTAGAATCTAAGCCATATATTTCTTGAAAACTAACAGCTTTAGCCTGTTCTGCTTCAATTAATAATGTAGCTGTGGCTACATACTTAGGAACTAAGGTAAGTGAAACCATAATAGTAAGAAGTGTAACTATTATAGAAAACCCTAAAATTCGCCATTTAGCAAGCTTTACAACATTGAGATAAGCACCAAAGTCAATAATCTCTTCATTATTGCTTATACTTTCATTTATTTGGTTCATTAAATACTGCCTTATAGATTGCTTAAAACAAGCGTTGTTCAATTTTTATAGTATCGCCCGCTGCAATTTGGCTATTTAAGCTACCTTTTTGTTGCTGCTGTTTAGTCTGCTCTTTAAAAATATAAATTTTATCAATAGAGGCTCGCTCAGTTAAACCACCCGCTAGGGCGATGGCTTGGTTAACTGTCATAGCCGGCTGGTAAGGGTAAGCCCCTGGGTTTTCAACTTCACCATGTATGTAAAAAGGCCTATATTGAACAACCTGAACGTAAACATTTGGATTAACTAAGTAGTCAGGCTTTAATCCCTGAGTGATAACCTGCTCAACCTCAGAAGTGTTAAGACCTGCAAGTTTCACTTTTCCTAAAAACGGGTAGTTGATCTCTCCACTATTCCCTAATAATGCAGTAACTTCTAAATCAGGCTGTCCAAATACTTTTATTTCAACCTTATCGCCTGCACCTAATACATAACTGTGTGCAGTTTGAGCAAAACAAACGCTACTTAAAAATAGCAGCGTTAAACTAAAAATAAACTTCATTAATTAGCCTTTAATGCAAATGTAAAATTGATACCTACAATAATACGATCAAATTCTATTGCGCTTTGGGTAGAATCTTTATCAATAAAGTCTACATAGGTAGATACCATCCCGAACTTACTCGCAACATAGTTTAAACCTAAACGCGCGCTTTTAGTTTTATCTTTACGACCAATATCGCCAGTGTATTGCTCATTAGTATAACTAAGCCCCGCTAGTGAGCTTAAATAATCGCTCCAGCTATGAGTCCAATTAACACCATATATACTTTCTTTAATGTAATCGCCCTGCACTAAAGGATCTTTAGCTGAGCGACTAGTTTTAAATTGCACGGTAGAGTAACTAAGTGGTTGCCAACTAACGCCAGCCTCCCAACTTAAACCACTAAAGCTTTCACGCTCATTTGAGCTAAAATCTTTATTTTGATAACCCAACTTAAATGATCCTGAAGTAACGGCTGTCGCTTCCCACTCCATACCTATTAGTATTTTCACGTCGTCACTATCGCGTGATATACCATTAGCTTGCAGAGAGTCGTAACGATAGTTTTCTTGTTTAACCTCTAAAAAGGTACGAGTTGATGCTTGAGTATTATAGTAGCCAGTTACGCCAATTAACGATTTATCATAATCACGATATTGCGATACTTCTCTAAAGTTTTGATATTTCTTACTAAAAAAACCAGCTTTCAAAGCAACTTGTGCTTTTGAGCTTTGTGCACCATATTCGTATCGCGCTAAGACATTTTGCTCCTGATATTTAACTAACTCATTAACAGCATCACCAAGACCTTCAGTTAAGCCACTACCTCGAGGTTCATATAGCCAATCGGCATCACCGTTAATATCTAAACGATGTTGGCTAGTAAATTCTTTATGCACACCAGCACCAATATTTACTTGAGTGAAATTGTCAGCGGTATCTTTATTATGTAACGAGCTACTTGAACGCAAATCAAGATTATAGCTGTCTGGGCCATCTTCAATCGCCGCTTTTATATTAGGAGTAATAGTCCAGATTAATCGCGACTCTTCGTTTTCTGGTGTGCTAAAAAAATTGTTGTTACTGCTAATACCTGTTTGTAAAGTCGGTGTAATTTCAGCACCATCTTTAGTGATAACACTACCAGGCTTTAAGTTAGCTGCTACAGGTGTAGCCACAACCACAGTTAAAAAAGCACTTAATGAAACTAGTTTTTTAGTATGCATTTGCATTTTTAAATCCCTTAAAAATTGTTATAAAAATAATTTTAACATCAAACCATAAAGACCAGTGTTTAATATAATGTAAATCAAATTCAACACGTTTTTCCATTTTATCAAGAGTATCGGTTTCGCCGCGCCAGCCATTAATTTGCGCCCAACCTGTAATTCCTGGCTTAGCTTTATGGCGTAACATATAAAACTCTACTTTTTTACGGTATTCCTCATTATGGGCAACAGCATGAGGCCGTGGCCCTACAATAGACATATCGCCTTTCAAAACATTTATAAATTGCGGCAACTCATCAAGGCTTGTACGGCGTAAAAAACCACCTAAAGGTGTTATACGTGCATCATTTTTAGTAGCTTGTGTAACCACTGCACTGTTTTCGGTAACACTCATTGAGCGAAACTTCCATACTTTAATTTTACGCCCATCTAATCCGTACCGGTCTTGCTTAAAAATTACAGGCCCTTTAGATGTAAATTTAACAGCAAGAGCAATTGCAATAAGAATAGGAGATATCAACGTTAATATAATAGAGGCTACAATTATATCCTCAGTGCGTTTCATAAATTCGCGCGCGCCTATAAAAGGCGATTCAAACACACTTAATGTGTCAACATCACCAACATGTTCAATACGTGCATGTATTAAGTTAGATATTAAAAAATCAGGAATAATATGTACATCAACCGTAGTATCGCCTAGTTGGCGCAAAATATCAGCAATGCGTTTATCTGCCTTCATAGGTAAAGCAATATACAAAACATCCATTTCCCCATTACGCGCTGCATCGACCGCATGCTGGATCCGCCCAGCTACATCGTGCTTAGTAGAATTTTCAAAAAGGCGTTCTGGTTGTCTATCATCAAAAAAACCTAAAAATTTAAAGCCAAGTTCATCATTTTTATTTATTTCATCATATAAATTAACGGCTGATTCTGTTGCTCCAACTATTGCAACATTACGCAAATTTAGCCCGAGCTTTCTTCTATTTCTTTTAAATAAATATACACCTAGGCGCCAAGTATACAAAAAAACAATACTAAGCAAAAACCACAGTCCCAAACCAATTCGAGAGAGCGAATCCGTAAATTTAAAAGTAAAAGATATAAAGAGCAAAACAGCAAAGGCCATGAGTAAAGCACCCCAAGCACAAAGCACCATAGTTCTAAACTTCCCAGCACGCCAAGAGCGATAAGCCGAGAATATTTCAGCACAATAAAGAAAGGTTAATGCTACGCTAAGAACTGATACCATATATATTGGATTTAGCTCAAAGCTATAGAATAAAGCTGAGCATTGAAAGGCTAAAAATAATGCAAAAATATCGAATAACCGATAAAAATTAGCATCAGACGAGCCCGTTGGCTTGAACGTCCGTGAAGATTTCATACTATGTATCCCTATAGGTATCTTTATATAAATTTAGAATTACTAAACTCTCTTAATTCTACCTGAGCAAATAAGTTCATTCAACTAAGTTAGTAATTATGACTACATTAATCTTAAACAACAAACCATTAACTAACCAGTTAATGGCAATAAATAAACAAATGAAAATGCTCATAAACTTTATTAAACAAATTATAAATATTTACTCGAAGAGTTTAATTATTGAATCCCATAAACCAAATGAATAATTTTCAAGTATATTAATCCCCAAAGCAGATTTAACAATATAAATAATTAACATAAGAAAAACAATTGCCACAAACGTAATTAAACTAATAAATAATATTTGTAAAAACCAAGCTACTTTTTCTTCATTTTCACTAAGGTCTCTTCTGTTTCTACCTGCTAACAAAACATAGTAGTACCTATATTTGAAAAACTTTACTACCCCTCTAAAATCAATTGTATGGCGTCCCCACTGTCTGGCACCTATAGCAATCTTGAGATGCACCAACTGCTCTTCTGTAAAGCTATTTTGTACACTTTCAGGCATTCTATTAAGTAAACTGCAAATGGCGGGATCTCTCTTAATATTAGACAAATAAAACCTCTGAAAATTAATTGACTATTAAATTATAAAAAAACTTTGGAATACCTATCACGTACCTTTTAAAAAGTCGTTTAGGTTCTGATAAAAGCCTATATAACCACTCTAACCCTAGCTTTCTAAGGATCTCGGGCGACCTTTTAACTTTTCCAGCCTGAAAGTCTATTATAGCTCCACCACAAATTATTATTGAGGGGACCTGAATTTTGGACAATAACTCTGCCAGCTTTTCTTGTTTTGGCATCCCCATAGCAAGAACAACGCAATTAAGAGCGTTTTCTTGAGCGTTTAACTTAAAATTTTTAATATATACATCTTCATCTTGAAAACCATTTTCAGTAATGACATCTTCAGTCTTAAAAAGATTAAAAGCACCTTCACTTAACCACGGTTCAGAAGTACCAAAAGCAAAAAAATTAACGTCGCGGTCAGACTTATTAATAGCGTTAATAATTTTAGGAATAAAATCTGTTCCGTTTAAATTATCTTTAGGGTCTATACCTTTATATTTGCAAGCTAGCTTGACACCTATACCATCTCGAAGGAGGTAAGATAGAGAGAGAAACTGCTCATAAATGGCTTCATCACTGTGCATTAGATTTATGCTATGTTGATTTACAAAACCTAAAGAGACTGGCCTATTAGTCGTAATTAAGTTATCAATAAAAGTATCTAAATCTTTACTCTCTAAATAGCTAATTTTATTTAGAATTTTTTCATTACTCATTTCGGCCACCACTTCTATCTGTTTTCACCCACTTTTTCTGTCTTTTTGTAATAAAAGTTTTATAAACAGTTAGCTTAGAGAAAATATATTTATACATTAATAAAATATCTTTAGTTTGTATAATATGCCTAGCAGCTACAAACCAGACTAAACTTAAACTAAACAAAAGAGTAATTAATGAAGTAACCGAAAGTAAAAAGGGCATAAATACATTAAATAACATGAATACAAAGCATAAAAAGGTACTACCAAACACAATAAACAACCATAAAACTGTGGGCGGTAACATGGCATCTAATATAGTAAAGCAACTCTTGATTTTAAACGTTAATAAAGCTTGCAAAAATTTCTTTGGGAGCATACTAATGGAGCTTAAATGTCCATGCTCCCAACGTGTTCGTTGGCTATCAGTTCCGGCTGCAGAAGTAGGAAAATAACTAATAACCAAAGAAGAGTTATCAAAAATTACTGCCTCGTTCATAGCATTAAGCTTTAACCCTAACTCTAAATCTTCAACAATACTGCCAGATGAGAAAGAAACTTGTTCTAATACACTCGCAGGGAATGCCATCCCAGATCCTTGTAGTTGGCAGTTTATATTAAATAGCGCCAATCCTTTTGGCCTAATGACATTTTTAACAAACCAAGCAAACTCGGCTACTTTAATTTTTATATCTGCATGCTCCGGCGATTTCATAATGTATGCCGATTGAATGACAGAGTTTTCATCAATACATCGTTTAGCTAATTTATTAAAGCTTCCGCTCGTAAACTCACAATCAGCGTCAAACACAATAACAACTTCAGGTGATAGAGCTTGTAAATAATCAACTCCAGCTTGAATAGCATAACCCTTACCTAAAAGTTCATTGTTGTTTCGTATAACTACTGTAGCGCCTAATGCCTCAGCAATAGGCGCTGTAGCGTCAGTACAGTTATCTGCAACAACTAAAACTTTAGATAAAGAATTAACTTCACTTTTCAATTTTACTAAAGTGTCTTTAATAATCATTTCTTCATTGTGTGCAGGTATAACAATGTATACTCCTTCTAGTTCATTTTTATTAAAATCAACTTTATTAGCGACGCGTTTATTTAAGAGACCTAGTAGTAGTTCAGCTGATAAAAATAAGCTTGGAAAGGTTATAAATAGCAATATAAATAAACTTGCTATTACACTAAAAAAAGTAATCATTTATCACCTTTTATTAATAACGCTAATTTTCTAGCCTCTGTCTCAATATTATGTCTTTCATTTACAGAAGCATACCCAGAAGAAACCATATTTTTAATCTCGTCGTCTGGCATATTAATAAAGCTTTTTATAGCTTCCTTTATAGCTACTACATCACCGGCATGAAATAAAATCCCCTGTTTATTATGTGTTATTAGTTCTGGGATACCTGCTATGTAAGTTGCGAGCACTGGGCGCCCAACGGCTAAAGCTTCCATAATTGCTACTGGGAGCCCCTCGGCAAAACTGGGCAAAATCATTGCATCAGAATGCAATAGCAAATCATGAACTTCATTAGAGCTAATCCATCCGGTAATTTTAACATTATCTTGTAAGCTGTTATCTGCAATATATTTGTCTATATCAGCTCTCATCTCGCCATCACCAGCAAGAACTAATTCTACATTCTCACCTTCATCTAAAACTTTTTTCAAAGCTTTAAGCAGCAATAACTGTCCTTTTTGCTCGCAAAGACGGCCAATACATAATAACTTTTTTACATTGTTACTTACTGGAGGAGCTGGTTGGCCCTTTAAAAAATCCGAATCTAAACCGCAGTGGACAATTTCAACTTTATCCCAATCTTTGAAATCAGCCCACCTAAATAATTGCGAACGACAGTAGCTAGTAATTGCAACAACAAACTTTGAATGACTTATTTTTTCTTTTAGATGCAAGCCTAGTGGCTTATCAAATTCTTCTGGTCCATGCACAGTAAAACTATAATCAATACCCGAGAGGATACTCGCTAGCATTGTTACTTCTGTCGAATTTGTACCAAAATGTGCATGTATATGTGAACTCTTCACTACTTTTGCATAATTAGCTAACGTACATGCCTCCATAAGGTAGACTATATGATAAAGCATGCCTCTTTCTGACATTTTAGACATTTTTAATGCCAATTTTAGTGCTTTAGCAAACTTTTTTGGTGAGCTAACAAAAGACTTTAAAAACGCCGGTAATAACGCTGCAAGCCCGCTATTAAGGACATAATTTGTTTTAGCCTGCTCTTCTATATCAACGCTATCTTTTAATTCAGTATCCCACCCCCTAAGTGAAACTCGTTGTACGTTAAAACCATTATTTTCCAGCTCTAATATTTCTCTACGTATAAAAGTATGGCTTACTTTCGGATACTGGTTTATAAAATATGTAATATTCACTTATTTTCCTTTATATGTAGTATGGTAAACATACGTTCTAAATATGAATGTCTTTTCTTCCATACCTTAGTAATAACTATTCCTACTAAAAATGACATCAATACAGCTAGTCCAGGAGAAACAGAACTAAAAATTTTATTTAATAATGACAATGTTTGAAAATGTGTTAGATAAATAAACATCGATGAAAAAGCTACAATAGTAACTATTTTATTTATAACTCTTGGGAGAAGAATATAAGGTAACCATATTGTAAACAGCGAGCCAAAATATAAAAATAAAACTCTACTACTCCATCCGAAATAGATTAGATCCATCAATATTATACTCAATGCTGAAGTAGTAATCATTTTCAGTCGAATGTTTTTACTAAGTGCAGCCATGCCTCCGGCGAAAAACATATAGATCATTAAGTGAGGTAGTCTATCTAAATAATAAGATGTATCCCACGTTAACCTACAGATAATAGAAACTGTATAACTTACTAAAAAGCCAACCAGCATGAAATAATAAGGGCTTTTATGAAAAACAAAAAACTTAGTGTTTATATAAAAAACAATTGAAAAAAGTAAATATATTTGTATTAAAACTTCGATAAACCAGAAGGTTAAACCATTGGCATAATCAGGGCCATAAAAATTAGAAATTAATAAAAGCCCTCCTATATGAAACTCACCTAACACACTATATAAAAAAACAGTGTAAAGCAGAGTGGGTAAAACTATTTTCCATATAAAAGAGAAGTATATACGATAAAATTTTTTAGCATTAAACTCAGCGTTAGTTACCTTAGAGTCTATTGCTTTCTTTGCAGTAAAAAGAACAAAGTTAAAACCAGATAAAAAAATAAGATAATAAGCCCCGCCGGCTATGCCAAGCCAATGAAAATGACCAGCAACAATAGAAAATATCGATATTGCTCTTAATAATACTGAGATATCTAACTTGGAAATATTCATATAACCGCCCTTTTACATGAATTTTTTTTAAAAAAGAAGCCACCCAATAAGCCCCAAAAATACCAGTTATAGGATAGATAAAATAACATATTGTCTGAATAGCCAGCGACTAAGTAAGATATTACTAAGCCAATAATAATTGACGTCCCTTTTTTATCCTTTTTAAACTGTATTAAGAGGCGCTTCATAATAAAGGTAAAGATTAGAAGATAAGCGAATAGTCCTAAGAACCCCATATCAAAGGTGATTTGTACATATGCATTATGTGCATCAAATCCTTTACTTTCTTCTAATGGAAAAAAATCTAAAAAATAATAAGAAAAAGTGTCATAGCCGTGGCCTAGAAATGGTCTTTCTGCTATGTAATCCCAAGAGGCAAACCAAACCACTTTTCGCCACTCATAAGAATTTAAACTTTCGCCCACATCTAAGCTATCTACACCAGAACCTGAAAAAATATCCAATACTCGATCTTGCACTTCAGGTATCAATAAAAGCATTAATAATGATAAAAATAAATATAATAGGTACCTTCTTTCAATTAAAAGTGCATATACGGAGAACATTATAATTAATGCTAACCATGCACTTCTAGTTTTAGTCATAACTAAGCAAATTAGACTAATAAATAAAATGATTTTTACTCTTCTAATAAATTGTTTTGAAAAGATAAAAAGTCTAGTTTTTATACAAAAAAAACAAAGTGTAGTGATTAACACCAAATAAAAAGCAAATATATTCGGGTGAGAGAAGCTACCGAACAGTCTAAATCCATTTCTGGTAGTACTTCCCTCAGGAAATAACAATTCAAAAAACACAAAGATAAAAGGAACTATAGAGCTATAAATTGTAAATCTTAAAAAGAACTTTAAATCATGATCATCTTTAACAAAAAAGTAGACAAAACAAAACATTGCCCAATATGTCAAGATTGAAAAAAAAGAGCGCAGTGACTGAACTTTATCTGGTGACACGATAATAGATGCCATGCCTATGCAAATGAATGCACCCCATACATATAAGAAAGACTTAGGTAAAGCAAACTTATTATTTTTACAACAAATAAAAAATAACACTACCACTAAAAGGTTAAGCAGTGCCCCCAAACCAATACCACCAATTTTAGTAAACTCTAAAACTGGGTCTAGTGACGCTCTAAAAAATAAAATAAAAAATAGAGCCGGAGAATGTAAAAAAAGCCTATTTTTAAACACGCTCTAATGCCTTCTTGATTCGGCGTAATATAACTCTAAACTCAAAAGTAATGAGTAATATAAGTAGCTCACTTACTTTTACATTAATCTGTGAATAGTTACACATAGCTACTATCCTAGATGATCTTTCTTTCAGGTTTGAAGGTTTATGTTTTAAATTTAAGCGTTCAAAAGCTTTTCTGATGTTATTTGCTTTTTTTTCCGAAATCCGTTCTAGGCCATGGTTCTGAACTATTATATAAGAATTCTTTTTTATATTTTTAAATATCCCATATTGTTTAGCCAATCGTATCCACGTATCCCAGTCTTGTAGTGCAGGCATTTTTTCATCAAAGCCATCTATTTTTAAAAAATAATCCCGTTTAGTAAATACTTGGTTACCAATGTAATTGAGCGATCTAAGCATGTCATAATCGACACATTCTGAATTATTATGCGTAAATTCGCCATTTTCACGAACCTCTAATACACCATCGAACAAACCTGCTATGTCATTAGTATTTTCTTGCTCTAATTTAAACCAATACTGAACAAAACTATCAATTCGCCAATTTTCAAAATAGTCATCGTCATCTAAACCAGTAATAAAATAACCTGTGGCTAAAGATAACGCTTTATTTCGCCCATAACATGCTCCTTTAGACTTACCGGTTTCATTGATAGTGCTCAGTAATAAACCTTGTTCTTGCATCTCTTTTAAATAAGCGTGAGTACCGTCTGTCGAACCATCATCAGCAACAATAATCTCAATATTTTGATAAGACTGGGCCAAAACGGAGTCTACTGCACGCTTTAAAAGCTCAAGTCGATTATAAGTTGTAATGTAAACAGTGACTTTTTGTAAATTCATTCTCAAGTTCCCGATGCGAGATTTATAAATAATTATTTTATTTTCTTTTAATCAAGTTAAGAGAAAGCATTCTTAATAGCTTACCAGCAAGGCCAAGAATATTGATCCGCCAGCCTTCAAAGGTGTAAACTTTAAACATTCCAAAAAGGTAACTTTTGATCCCTAAAAGCTGTTTTCTTTCAAACAATATATTTGAATATTCTTTTAAAAATTTATCATGTGATAACTTCATACTTTTTATTACTTGAGAACTAAAGTTGCTTCTAAAATAGTTACCTGTTGAATCGATGTTTTTTCTTAGTGAGATTGCATGGCTGTGGTAATACAAAGCAAGGTCATCAGTGAGGTTGTCACCATGATGCTGTTTTAAAACCAAAGGCTCATTTTTCATGTATACAGATGCATATTGAGAAAAACGTAAAATAAAATCAAAGTCTTCTGAGTGGTTAAACTTAATATCAAAACAGCCAATCTTTTGCGCCAACTTTTTATTAAAAAGCATCACACTGGCTGTGCCAATAAAGTTTTCCTCTATAAAGTTTAATTGAAATTCTTCACCTTCAACTTCTCGATCAACTAATTTAGAGACTAGTCTTGAATTGTTATACTTTGAGTTAATATCCTCTTTAGAATCGATATGATAATCAGTACAAATTAACCCTACTTTTTCTGAGCATTTGGAAATTATAGATGCTTGTAGTGATAGTTTATTGGGGTACCAAAGATCGTCTACATCCAAAAAGGCTATCCAATTTCCCTCGGCGGCTGCTATACCAACATTTCGCGCAGAAGACACCCCACCGTTCTCTTGATCTATAATTTTTAAAGGGACTTTACTTACTTTCTCACACTCATTAAGTACTGTTAAAGAATCGTCTTTTGAACCATCATTAACGACTACAATTTCAAACGGTTGTAAAGTTTGATTGTTAATAGAGTTAATGGCGCTTCTAATGAATTTTTCACCATTGTAACAAGGTATAACAACGCTAATTTTCATTATTTACTCATTAAAAGTTTTGGATAGTTTTTTGCCAAGTCAATATCACTTTGCTCAAATGTAGTTTGATATGCGTTCTTACCCTCTATAACGCCTGTTACAGGGTGAACGATGAAGCCATAATCCTTTGCGAAGTTACTCGTCTTATCACTATAAGAGTAAATGACTTGTTTTTTATCAAGCAAAGCAGCCAATACCATTGAATGGAATCTTGTCGAAATCACAATTTCAGCTTTAGCTAATGAAATTAGAACATCATCTTTGTTGTATTTAACCACTTTAATCTTATCTAAGTATTCATTATTGACGCGATTTAAAATTAAATTAATTACTTCTAAGTCAACAGAATCCTCAAAGCTAACAAATTCGATTGTGTAACCCAAAGCAATATAAAAACTAACCCATTGCTTTATTTCATCGATATATGGTGTTGATGAAATATTACCTTTACCGTCCTTTTCTACCTTAGTGACTGAAATTGAGACGCACTTTTCACTCTTAATAGATTTATATTTGTCTACTGGAAAACCCATCACAATATCTGGCATTTTTATGCTTTTTTTTGTACCAGTTTCAGCAATCAAGGAGTGCGAAAAAGAGTCCCTTAACAACCATTTATCGACCCATGCATTTAGACTTTTTAGATAACCTAAATACTCACTTTTATCACGGTAGGGCCCTAGGTTTGCACCGACTATAAAGTTATGACCTCCAAAAATTTTATTTAATATGCAAAAACGAACCTTTTGTCGAATCATATTAAAATGTTTATCTTCTTTACCCATAACTACGCTCCCACCAATGACAGCGAAGTCAGCTTTAAACTTCCATCTTAATGGGAGAGCGCGGCCATACTTAATAAACTCAACTTTTTTTGAAACGAACTCTGGTTGCGTTTGGTTACCATAAAAGAAATAACGTTCGTAGTTTGTGTTATTTATAATTGACGCGAACATTAAATCATCGCCCAAGTTTTTATTATTATAGCCATACACTATAAGAACATTATTCATTTTTTATCCGTATATATATAATAGTAAATAAGATTAAATATAACGAAGCTTCAGTAATCATGAAACTTAACGTATAGTTAATATGATAATTCGCCAGCAATAAAGCTGAGAGTAAGTCAATTAAATAAAAACCTGATGTAATAATTAAAATTGGAAATAACATCAACTTTAAATAATCAAAAATTTTAATTCCCATTATACGAGAAATAATAATAGGTTGCATAATACCTCTAATAACACAAAGCGATATACAAACACCATATGCAGCACCTAAAACCCCGAAGTAACTGATCATTAAAAGGCTTATTATAATTGTCAATAAACTCTCACTAATTGTAAGATAGGATATTGATTTATATTTATCTTTTGATATCAAAATAGCAGTACATGGCCCTTGCATATTAGCTATAAAAAAGCCAAATGAAATTATTTGCAATGCTGCTAACGTAACCTCAGAAAAATCGCCTAACCAGACTCCTAAGAACCACTCACCTTGAAAAACTATATTTAGATATATAGTTAAGGAAAGAGTTGTCGCAACAATAATACTCAGTTTAAACTTAGAATTAGTAGATTCTATATCATCTATATATTTGCTAAAGTAAGGCGTTAAAAGATAATTAATAGATGAGGATATTTCTACATATATTTCCATCAGCCGTCCCACTACACGAAGTGGCACTACGGAAACACTACCGATAATAAAACCTACCAATAAAATCGGCGAGTTGTTTCGTATGTAATCGTTTAGCCTTAAAAAAAACAGCCTAGATCCTCTCACCTTTAAATAATTGAAGGAATCCATAGAAACTGACGATAATTTATAGTCAGATTTGAAACCCGCTTTATAACTAAGGATTAATCTACAAACAAACTCAAATAGTGCAATTATGAAGAATGTGATAGCAACTGATATTATCCCAAGGTCATAATTGATCACTAATAATATGGTTATCCCTCTTGCAAGATTTGAAATAAATCGGACTAGGTTTGTAGAAACGACATAAAAATTTCCTATTAAGTATGACTGGAATGCACCAGAAACAAAATTCAGTGCGAAATTAGCAGCTAAAAATAAGATTATTAAATAGGTATTTACATTACTACTAAATGAAAAATTTATAACATTATTTGATATTAGAAACAGACTGATTAATACCAGTAAGCTAAATAATAGAGCTAAGATGAAGATACAAAAAAATGAAGTACTTATTAAAGGTCCTCGCTGAAATTTCTCCCGTTCTACTGATATTGCTCTGGCTATAATTGATCCGAGGCCAAATTCAAATAAAACAATATGTGACAACACAGCCATTAATAGAGACCAGACTCCGAAGTTATGATCCCCAAAGTAATGTAGCATTTCTCTAAATACTAAAAGTCCTATAAAAACTTGAAATATAATATTTACTACATTAAATATAGCACCACTTATGAGCTTATTTAACAAATCCAATTCCTTTTAAGTGGTGCTGTAAATAACATTTTGCAAAATTCGTCACGTAACCAGTTAAACTAAATGTCATTTGATTTTTTTATAATAAATAATTTGTTACTCGTTAATTAATGTTTTAACTGCTTTAGTAAACTCTTTACCCATATGGCTTGATTGCATTGCATATTCTACATTGGCCAACATATAACCTAATTTAGAACCACAATCATGAGATTTACCTTTTAGATGGTAGGCTTCAAGTGTTTCTAGGTGGCGTAATTGCAGTAAAGCATCAGTAAGTTGTATTTCACCGCCAGCTCCAGGAGGGGTGTATTCTAGTAAATCCCAAATTGCTGTAGATACAACATAACGACCTGTAATAGCTAAATTGCTTGGCGCTTCATCGTTATTTGGTTTTTCTACCATATTTTTAATGGTTGCATTTTCGCCTGCATTTATTTTTTTACCAGCTATATCAACTACACCATATTGATGCACTTGCTCTTGCGGTACGGGCTCTACCATTACTTGGTTGTAGCCTGTTTTGTCGAATCGGTCGATCATTTGGCTTAAATTGTCGGTTTTTGAATTTGATTTGTATTTATCAATAATTACGTCGGGTAGCATTACTGCAAATGGGTTATTACCAACAATTGGGCGCGCTGCTAAAACAGCATGGCCTAAGCCTAGTGGTGCTGATTGGCGAACAGAAATCACGGTTACATCTTTTGGTACTATTGAGCGAACCTCTTCTAGTAAACTACGCTTTACGCGCGCCTCTAGTGTGGCCTCTAGCTCAAAGCTTGTGTCAAAGTGGTTTTCAATCGAGTTTTTTGAAGCGTGTGTAACAAGCACGATTTCTTTAATACCAGCTGCTACGGCTTCGTTAACTACGTATTGGATTAAAGGTTTATCTACCAGAGGAAGCATTTCTTTAGGGATGGCTTTTGTGGCTGGTAACATACGCGTGCCAAGGCCAGCTACAGGTAATACTGCTTTTAAAACTTTCACTTTAATTCCTTTCATTATTTTTGCTAATCAACAAAAAAAGGAATTATTAAGCTAAAATTCCTTTTCGAGCGTTTCACATGCCGTGTGACATTGCTATTATACACAACACAATAATGCACTCAATAATAAAAGAGTACTTTTTGATTGTTTTTTTGTTAATTTTATGTTGCACCAAAAGTAAGCTGCATTGCACCACTTTAGTGCCTAATGCTTTTTAACGACCTATCCTTTTAAAGATACTAATACTATACTAGGCTTGTTTAGCTATTATGGAACACAAACTTAAGGAACATTTGTGCGTTTAGGGTTTAACATTTTATTATTAGTGTCTTTTTTTGTATGCGCACAAAATACGCTTTTGTATTTACGCAATAGCGATATAATTGCGCGCGCTCAAAAACAGTATGGTGATGAAGGGCATAAACGTATAAAAAATTGGCTGAGTTTTATAGATGAGTCAGCTGATAAAAGTGAATGGCAAAAAATCCATTTAGTGAATGACTTTTTTAATAAACACATTAAATACAAAACCGATGATGAGCTTTGGCACCAAAAAGATTATTGGGCCAGCCCACTTGAGAGTTTAGGCGTTGGTATGGGTGATTGTGAAGACTACGTAATTGCCAAATACTTTACGTTAATAGCACTGGGCGTACCCGAAGATAAAGTACGTTTAATGTATGTACGTCAAAAAACAGTTAATCAACCTCATATGGTACTTATTTATATTGAAACTCCTGATCAAATCCCCTTTGTTTTAGGCAATTTTAACACTAAACTACTACCCGCTAATAAGCGCCCTGACTTAACACCTATCTATAGTTTTAATGGCCAAGGTTTATGGTTAGCCAAATCAAAAGGGTTAGGTAATAAAGTAAAAAATAGCCGTGGTGTTTCTGCCTGGAACACCATGTTAGAGCGAATTGAACAAGGTGAGCTTGCGCCCGCCAAAAGTGATAAAGGAACACCGAGTTATGTCTCGACTTTTTAAAAATGGATTAAGTTTAAAAACCCAAGTATATGGCCTTATTATATTGATTTCGGTACTTTCTTTTTTTGTACGCGTAATTACTGACGTTGATACCACTCGCCAATACTTACAAACACAAATGGGTAGCCACGCGCAAGATACAGCAACAAGCTTGGGGCTTTCAATATCGCCCTACCTTGAAGAAGATAGCTTAATGATTGCCCAAACCATGGCAACCGCTATTTTCGACTCCGGTTATTACAAACAAATAAAATTTACTAACGCCGATAATAAAATAGTTTTTGACCTAACAAGCCCAAAACGCGTTGAATCTGTGCCTAATTGGTTTATTACAGCAGTAAAGCTTAAAGCCCCTACTATGCAATCAGAATTAAACAATGGCTGGATTATGGCTGGAGTGCTTGAAGTAACAAGCCATGTTGGGCAATCGTATTTAACGCTATGGGAACATACTAAACGCAGCTTTTATGGTTCTTTATTATTATTGGTAGCGTCGCTTGCAGTAGCATATTTAATACTACGTGCAGTGTTTAGACCTTTAAAAGCAGTGGAAAACCAAGCACACTTGGTTACGCGTAAACGCTTTACATTAAACGATGAAATACCAGTTGCACGCGAGCTACGTACTGTAACTAAAGCCATTAACAATATGGTAATGAACTTACAAAGCACCTTTGACTCTTTAACAAAGCAAACACAAGCACTTACCGATGAAGTATATGTAGACTCACTCACAGGACTGGGTAACCGCCGTTCGTTTGAAAATCACTTTAACTCATTGGTCGACGCCATTACTAGCGACACTCCAATCACTGCAATGATGATTACTCTCCCCTCACTTGCTAATATTAACCAAACTGTAAGTTACCAAGATGGTGACGAGCACGTACATGATGTAAGCGTTACTTTGCAAAATGTGATTGGTGCTTTAATCAACTCTAAAATATTTAGACTTAACGGTAGTACTTTTATTGCTTTAGTCCCATTCGATATGCAATTTTTAAGTAGAACACGCCTCGATATAAATGATGCCTTTAGTAAACAAAAAAACAGCTTACACGTGAATGGTTTTGCTAACTTAGCGTTAGTAAGTGTTGATAAAGGCTCATCTATCGGGAGTGTGCTTTCGGCGCTTGATACTGGCTGTACTATTGGCGATTCGGCTGTAAATAAAGTAGATAGAGATACTTTGTTTAGTGTTAAAGAGTGGCGTTCGCTTATTCAGTCAATTATTGCTACTGGTGAAGTTAGTTTTTCGGTGCAGCCAGTTAAACGCACCAACTCACAAAACAAGCAGTGCTATTTTGAGGTGTTTGCTCATTTTACGCATGAAGGCGAAAAGGTTAATAATGGCCATTTATTTGCTATGGCCGAAAAGCTTAACTTAACCGAAGAGTTAGACAAAAAAATAATTCGTAACTTTGTAAACGTTAAAGAGCAACACCCAGACGATACATTTGCGTTAAATATTAGTAAGGCTTCGTTGTATTCAACTGACTTTATTGAATGGCTTACTCTTTATGCTCACACTAAAGCAATTATTAAAACAAACTTGATTTTTGAATTACATGAAATTAGCTTGCTTTATAATGTGCATGTTGCCTCTTTACATATTGATGCAATAAAAGATATTGGCATAAGTGTGTGTATTGAACACTTTGGTACTAGTTTAACCTCGTTTAGATACTTGCAAGGGTTGGATATAGAATATATAAAAATAGATGGTAGCTACATTCAAGATTTATTAGATAACACCCAAAGCCAATTTTTTATTCAAACAGTTAATAATATTTGTCATGGCTTTGGTATTAAAGTTTTAGCTTGTTTAATTGAAAAACCTGAAACTTTAAAGGTACTTGAAGATTTAGGTTGCGATGGCGTACAGGGCAATTTAATAATGCCGCCAACTAAAATAATAAAAACTAATGATAATGGCGCAAATAAAGAGTTTACTTTTTGCACCGATGCGCTAAAATTTTGTAATTAATACTCTACCAAGGGACAAGAGATGAAATCATTTATATTAGCCAGCTTAATCGCGGGTGCAACTGCAATTACAGTTTTACCAAGTTATGCACAAACGGATACTGATGCAGTAGTACAAACTGAAGGCATGACTAATTTAGTAAACGTTTTAAATAGCGCAACCGCAGAAACAGCTCCAGATCAGCTTAAAGCAGACTTAGTAGCGGCTATTAACGGCGTATGTACGAATTGTACTGCAGCCCAAGTTGACTCTATGATGACTGTAGTTGTAGACGCTATTGGTGCTGATAGCCCACTTATTGCTGATTTTTTAGCTGCACTTGTAGCCGCTGGCGTTGACAGCGATACCGTTACACTTGCTGCTATTACCGCTGGCGTTGATGCCACTGTTGCCTCTGAAGCAACAGCAGCTGGCCCAGGTGGCACACCAGCTCCTGCTGCTCCGGTAATTGTTACTTTACCAACAACTGCTGTACCGCAAGGTGCAGGCGGCACAGGTGGCGATGCAGGTATATCTGAAGTCGGTAACTAACCGTTAATAAAATAATAAAAACGCAGCCTTTTGGCTGCGTTTTACTTTATATGGCTTATTTTTTTAGCCCTTCTTTTTAGGCTCTTAGTTTAGAGAATCCTGTGAATCGTTTTATATTTTTTTTACTCTGCGCAATTTTATTTTTGCTGCCCTTACCACTAGGTAGTTACCGCCCTTGGGCAATTTTAGCAATGGGGATATTAATTAGTGCTACCTTTTTCATCCATTTAGTTTTCAGCAGTATTAATAACGAGCACCCTTTATACCCACCTTTATATTCTTGGCCCTTATTTACTGTACTCGGTATAGTTGCGGGCGTATGCGCAGTACAAATGTTTACCGTAAGCGTAGACCCGTTTCAGACTAAACAAATGCTAATTAAAACTAGCTTTATGATTTTGTTTTGTTGGCTTGTATTTATTTATTGCAATAGCGAAAAGCGTATTAAAAATTTAATATATGCAATTATAAGTGCTGGCGTTTTTCAGGCTTTATACGCTACTTATTTAAATTTGTCGCCTGATATAATTAGCCCGCTATTCGGCTATAAACATACCGAACGTGCTATTGGTACATTTACCTACTCTAACTTTTTAGCTAACTTTTTAGCTTTATGTTTGTGTTTAGGTATTGGTGTTTTAGTTAGCGAGCTAAAACGCTCAACTAGCGATTATAAACAAACATTAAAACAAACACTTCGGGCGTGGACTGAAATACTTTTGAGCTCAAAAATAATTTTACGTATTTCGTTAATTATTATTATTGTGGCGCTTATTTTAACCCGTAGCCGTATGGGTAACTCGGCGTTTTTTATTGCATTAATGGTTGTTAGCTTACTCGCGTTTTTTATTTACAAGCAAAAACCTAAAGCGTTTAAACTACTTATAATAAGTTTTTTTATAATCGATTTGATTATCATTGGTGCTATATTTGATGTAGAAAAAGTTAAACAGCGTATTAGCGAAACCAGTATTTCATCAGAAACCCGTGACGAAGTTGTGCGTGATTCAATACCCCTTATTTTAGATAAGCCTTTGTTGGGCTCTGGTGGTGGTACATTTTATACTGCGTTTCCGGCGTATCAGTCTGAGCCTTATTCGGGTTACTATGATAACGCCCATAACGATTACGTACAGTTTGCAGTAGAGCTGGGTATACCTACTACAGCCGCACTGGGCTCACTTATACTTTATTGTTTATGGTTATGTATAGCGACTATGCGAAAACGTAAAACAGCGTTGTTTCAGGGCGTTGCTTTTGGTTGTGCCATTGCAATTATAGATATGCTGCTGCATTCGTTGGTAGATTACTCTTTGCAAGCGGGTGCAAACTCAATGTTGTTTATGACTATTTTATGTTTGGTGATATTAAGTAGTAAATTACCCGCGTCTAAACGAAGTCGAAAAGAGCATAGCTAAATACAAAGCCAAGCAATTACCTAATATAGAGTGATTAGAAGCTGCGCTTCTCACGCGAGCAAGCTCAGCGTCTACGCCAACAATTCACGGTTAACTTGAAAAACTCCGCTTGTTGGCGTGACAAGTAAAGCCTGTAATAAGTAATTTATGCACTAAGAGGTTAAGAGGCGCTTCGCTTTTAGAGAAGAAAATAAACACTAAACGCGGTTTTTATTGGTATTATGCCTTCTCATTTACCCCTCTTTAACTTCTCTTTGTGCAAATAGATCTTTAATTGATTTATTGGTGAATGGATTAAATAATTTAAGCGTGGCTTTCGTAACAAGCGTACCCGTTATAAGTGATTTATTCACTAAGAGGTTATGAGGCGCTGCACTTTTAAAGAAGGAAATAAACACCAAACGCGTTTTTTATTAGTATTATGCCTTCTCATTTACTCCTCTTTAGCTTCTCTTTGTGCAAATAGGTTTTTAGCTGATTTTGAATAAATTAAGCGCTGCTTTCTTAACAACCTTACTCCGTAATTAGTAATTTATTCACTAAGAGGGTATGATTTAGAGGAAAAGTAAAAACGAAACTATATCCTGATTAGCTGTATTTTTTCTCATTTACTCCTCTTTCGCTTCTCTTTGTGCAAATAGGCCTTTAATTTATTTAATTATTGATTAAGAATTACTGTTCTTCTAAATCAAACTCAGTTAAATGACCATCGCCATGTATAAGTTGGTAGCGGGCTAAATTTCCTTGCTCTAGTGTTATTAAACTAATAGCTGAGTCGCTCACTAAGTATTTTTGCCCTTCACCTATGGTTTGGTGTTTATCTACTTCCATATGCCAACGTTTGGTAAAAAAGTTTAAGGGACTTTTTGGGCCGTATAAAATTGAGTCGAGCTTATCGAGTATGTTTATTAACTTACGCGGAAATTCGTTTTTAATACCACTGGCGGTAAGTTGCCAAATTCGATTGGGATGATCGCCAAAACGCTTCTGCACCGAAAAGCAAAATGAGTAATGCACGTCTCCCGATAAAATCAGGGTTTCGTTTGGGGTGTCGGTTCGTCTAAAAGTATCGAGTAGCTTTTTGGCTGAACCTTCGTGTGCCATCCAGTTTTCTACGTCTACCATGAGAGGTTGGCCACATATATTAAACATGGCTTGAATGGCTTCTATTGATTTAACACCAAACACGGGGGCTGGCGATACAATAATAACTTGGTCGTGGCTTAATAGGCTTTCCTCAAGCTCTGTGAGGCGCTCCCAATCAAGTAGCCCTGAAGGTTCGTTAAAGTTTTGCTCATTTCGCCAGCGGTGCGTACGTGTATCTAGCACCACTACTTTGGGTATTGTAGTCAGTTCGTAATGCCAAAAACTAAAATCATTTAGTGGTTTATCAAATACTTTAAACTGCCATAAATTATTAGCAGTACGGCTTTGCTTAAAAGGTGTTAGCAACTCGCCTGTTTTATTTAGTGCATCGTTCCCCATTCCTTGGAATAGCCAATAACTAATTAAACCGTTATTAATGATTCGTTTACTACTTGGGTTTTCATTTATAGCTTGCTCCCACCCAGCGGTGAGGTTCCAATCATCGGTTACATCGTGATCGTCAAACATCATTAATGTAGATACATTGGCAAACAACCGCTCTACTTCACTCAAGCCTTTTGCATAATCAATCAATGCTGTTTTTTCAGCGTTAAAAATAGTTTTGTTTTGCTCGCTTTGACCTAAATACGTTGTGTTTTGTATATCGACGCATTGCCAAGCAGCAGCACTAAAATTTAATAAATAAAGTGCTATATATTCTTCAAAGTGGATAAGGTGGTTATACGCTTTTACACTTGAAAAGTGAGGTTCGTCTTTTTTTAGCCAATAACCTACACCTAACTTTGAGCGTTTTTGCCACGGCGTTTTTGGTAGGAACACATGGCGATTATAAAGTTGCTCATTTATATCGTCGGGTAGCTCAATAGCAAGTGGTTGCTCTTTATAAATACCTAAGGCTTTAATTAACTGATGAACAGCTAATAACATGGGGCCAGCTACGTCGTCGGCATAAACCTGATCACCACTGAGTAATAGCAATTGCGCGCCTTGATTATTATTACCACGCTGAGTATTTTGCCAATGGCTTGCAGACACTAAGCTGTCTTTTGCTGGATGATGTGCATTACGGCACGAGCCATGCAAAATATCACTGAGTTTATTGGGAATTACAAATGCAGGCGTTGTTTGATTGCTATAGCACCACGGCGATAAATCGATTGCTGTATCGTCAATTATGAGTTCATAGCTTAATAAGCTATCTACAGGAAGTTTATTATCTACTGGCTTTATAATCACGAAATGCAGGTACAAATGTTCTCCTAAAGAAACAGTGTGTTGATCGCTATAACATTCGTAATTTATAAGTGTTATTTGGCAGTTTGCAGGCTTGGAGGTAGCAAACTGAATGCAGACTCCAGTTTGCTCTGCACGGCGCACCATTGGCCCCATTAGTAAAATAGGAAGGTTTGCCGTGTGAGTAATCATGTATTTAGCCTTTAGCTGCTAATTTAAATAAAGAATAAAAGTTCTCGGTAGTCGCTTTAGCAAGTTCATTAAAGCTAATGCCTTTAAGTTCGCTAATGTAATAAGCAACATCTTCTACGTACGCTGGCTGATTTGTTTGCCCACGATGCGGTACCGGCGCTAAATAAGGCGAGTCGGTTTCTATTAATAATCTATCTAGCGGTATTTGTTTTACTACTTCTTTTAATTCAATAGCATTTTTAAAGGTAACAATACCCGATATAGAAATATAAAAGCCCATGTCTATGGCTTTTTTTGCCATATCCCAGTCTTCAGTAAAGCAATGCAGTACGCCACCGCAGTTTTCGGCTTTGTGCTCACGCATTAAGTTAATCGTGTCGGCGCGGGCATCACGAGTATGAATAATTAACGGCTTTTGTAATTCGTTAGCCACTTCAATATGCCCAACAAAGCTGGCTTGCTGCACTGCGTGAATATCTTTTGAATAGTAGTAATCAAGACCCGTTTCGCCAATGGCTACAACTTTTTCGTGTGAGGCTAAGTCGATTAGTTGCTGTTTATTAAGGGCGTCTTTTTGATCAAGTGGATGTACACCGCATGAGGCTGATACATCGTCGTAATGCTTAATTTTATCAAGCATGCTTGGAAACTGATCAAGCGTTACGCTTACACATAAAAAATGCTCTATTTGCTTTGCACGCGCTTTATCAAGAACTTGGTCAAGGTTTAAGTCTAATTTATCAAAATCAAGACGATCTAAATGGCAATGAGAATCTACAATCACTATAAGGCCTGTATTATGTTCAGGGTTTAAATTTGTTCGTTTAATTTATTATGTTAGCAATTAAAAGAACCCAATATAGGGCGGTGTTAATCTCAATGAAAAACCGACCCTATAACTACATGGTATATGTTTGATCGCCTGAGTTTAACATAGTCCCAAGTAGCTTTTCGATTTTAGCGTTTAGGTTTGTTTTATCGTCTAAAAAGCTAATACCAATACCTGGAGGGTTAGAGCTTTGTGCCCCTTGTGGCGTGATCCACGACACTTTACCTGTTACTACATCATCTTCTAAGGCATCGGGCAAGGTAACTCTAAGTGCTAATGAATGCCCTGCTTCGTAACGCATATTAGTACGTACAAATAAGCCACCTTTTTTTAAGTAAGGCATATAACAACGGTATAACTCGTCTAAATCGTCTATGTCTACTAGTAATTCTTGCATGATTAATCCTTTTAAGAATTTCGCAATGTGTATGCTAATCGTGATACAGCAAGCGGTAAATTAAGGCCAAGTACTTGTGTGTTATTTTGTAAAAACTCGCCTAATGCATTTTGCGCACTTTGATAAGCGTTAAAACTCATACCTTGCAGTAATTGCTGCTTTAGTTGCACGCTTAAAAACAAAGTAAATATACGAACAAGCTCAGGCTGTTTATTTATTATATCGACTAACGCTTTGAAATTATGGCTTTGTTTAAACTCAGTTGCAAACTTATAAAGTGTATCAATATTTTTTAGCTGGTCTTGCTGTTGCCAATGCTTTACTTGCAGCGGTTGGTTATAAAAAAGTGCTAACCAACTAAAGTTAGGAATATCTAATGCCTCTAGCCATTGCTGGGCAAGTGCTGTATTAGTTATTTTTACATCACTTTTAGCACATCGACTTAAAATAGTTGCAGGAAGCTGTTCTGGTTGGCTTGTGGTTAATATTAAAAAGCGGCTATTAGTTGGCTCTTCAAGTGTTTTTAATAATGCGTTAGCTGCTGCTGTGGTCATTTTTTCGCAATTTTCGATTATTGCTACTTTATTGCCATTTTGCGCTGCTGAGTGATTCATAAAATCACTAATACCACGTATATCGTCTACACCAATACTTTGTCCATCAACTTGCGTTAAGCGCTTGTCGGGATGAGTACCCGCAAGAGTAAGTAAGCAGCTTTTACACTGTCCGCAAGGTGTTAGCATACTGTTTTTCGCAGCTACTTGCTTAGCTATATTTTGGCACAATAAAGCATTGCCAAGCTCATCACTTAACTCAAATTTACCTACGCCAACAGGCCCACAAAATAATTGCGCATGATGAAAACGCTCTGCACGATAACTTTGCGCTAAACGTGCTTGAGTATCATGTAGCCAAGGCAATGGCATATTATTTTAGGCCTTCAAAAAATGAATGCAGTACATTGGTTATATCGCGATGTACTTTATCAATACTTTGGTTTGCATCGACCGTTTTAATGGTGTTGTCGTCATTAGCTAGTTCAACATAACGCATACGTGTACGTTGAAAAAATTCAATGGCTTCTTGCTCAATACGGTCTAGCTCACCACGCCCTTTTGCACGTTCAAGGCCTATCACTGGGTCAATATCAAGGTAAATAGTTAAATCAGGCTTTAAGCCCTTTAATACCATTGACGAAAGTGAAGCTAATGTATTTGAGCTAATACCACGCCCGCCACCTTGATACGCCTGGGACGATAAGTCATGACGATCGGCAAGTACCCATTGGCCTTTATCAAGCGCTGGGGTAATAACATTGTGCATTAGCTGCGAGCGAGCTGCGTACATAATAAGCAACTCGGTTTCAAAGGCAATTTCTTCTTCGTGCTCTGCTTTTACAAGCGTACGAAGCGATTCAGCCAGTGGCGTGCCGCCAGGTTCGCGGACATTAATGAAGTCTATTTTTTGTTTGTTTAAAAAGTCTTGGCATAACGAAATAGCGGTTGATTTACCTGCGCCTTCTAGCCCTTCTATTACTATAAATTTTGATTTCATAAAAACTTAATTCTTTGTATTTAATATATACGTTTTAACTGCCGCGTTATGCTGCTTTAACGTGGTTGAAAATTGGTGGCTGCCATCGCCTTTTGATACAAAGTAAACGTATTCACTTTGCGGCGGATTAACTGCAGCTAAAATAGCGGCTTTAGATGGCATAGCAATCGGTGTTGGCGGTAAGCCATTAATACGATACGTATTGTAAGGCGTATAATCGCGTAAATCTTTGTATTTAATATCGCCATCAAAATCGGCGCCTAGTCCGTATATTACGGTAGGATCGGTTTGTAGGCGCATATTAGTGTTTAATCTATTAACAAACGCTGATGCAATTAACGGACGTTCGCTGGCAAGGCCTGTTTCTTTTTCAATGATTGAAGCCATTATAAGTGCTTTGTATGCTGTTTTGTAGGGCAGATTAACAGCGCGCTGCTGCCAAGCATCGTCTAACGTTTGCTCCATTTTTTGCGCGGCACGTTTTAATACACTGCTTGCGGTATCGTTATTATGATAATGGTAAGTGTCGGGAAATAACCAGCCCTCTAAGTGCTTATTATTACCCAGTATTTGTGTACTTAGTTCATCACTTTTTAGATCGTTTTGTAAATTATTGGCCTTTTTAATAGCACTTAGTACTTCACGTAAGTTTTGCCCTTCAATAATAGTAAAACTAAAATTGATTTGCTGACCTTGGTTAATTTTTTTTACATTATTAATAACGCTATCGGCTGTTAGCTCGTAAAGCCCCGCTTTTAAGTCGGTAAGTGTGGGATCTAATTTGGCAATGACCTGATAACGCCAGCAACTCTCTACCCAGTTATTAGCTTGCCATTGCTGACATAATTTATTAAAGCCAGTGCCATGCTTAACTTCAAATTGTGTGTTTTTAGCTACCTTTAGCGGGCTATTTATTGTTGCTTGTAATTGCTGGTAACCAATAGCAGTGGTTACAACAGCTAAAAAAAGTACCGATAAAATAACTTTTAACACTCAGCCTCCTTGGCTAATAATTTAGTTAGTAATGCGTGGCTGTCATCTGTATTAAATACTTGTTGCTCAATACGTTTAACAGGCACTGCTCCCATTAAGCTATTACACACAAATACGGCGTCTGCTTGGGTTAAATCTTCTACTTTTACGCGTTTAAATTCAACAGGCAATTTATCACATAACGATTGTAGATAAACGCCCTTTATTCCGCACTCATCAAGCAATGGCGTAAACACACACTTATTTTTAATCGCAAAAATATTAGCTGCTGAAGCTTCAATTACATTGTTATTGTAATCAAGCACTAACACATCGTCGCAGACTTGCGTTTGCATCGCTTTTTTAACTAGCACTTGTTCAAGTCGGTTTAATGTTTTAAGACCCGCTAAATATGGCTGCGCCGCTAATTTAATCGGGCTTATTTCGAGAGTTACACCCTTTTTAGCAAGCGCTTCGTAATTACTAGGGTAATCTAATACACTCAATAAAATAGTAACATTGCACTCACTTGGCAACCCATAACCACGGCCGCCTTCGCCTCGCGTTACAAGTATTTTAAGCACGTTTAGTGGTGCAGTTTTTATATGCAAAGCAATTTGATTTTCAAGGCTATTAAAGTCTAGCTCAGGAAACCCCAAACGCTGTGCGCATTCAATCAAACGTGCTTTATGATGAGCCCAGTACTGTACTTGCCCATCAACAACTTTAGCCGTTGTAAAAAAGCCGTCACCGTAATTTAAGCCCCTGTCACGCGTGCTTAAAGTACTGTTTTGATCTACTGCTATTATTGTTTGCATTTTATTTGGCATATAAAAAAAGCCCAGTTAAACAACTGAGCTCTTATAATTTGATTCGTTGTTAAAAAAGATTATACCTTTTTAAATAGCAACGAGCCATTAGTACCACCAAAACCGAACGAGTTACACAGTGCAAAGTCTAACTTTGCATCACGTGCAGTGTGCGCAATATAATCTAAGTCACACCCTTCGTCTGGGTTATCAAGGTTGATAGTTGGCGACACTTTTTGATCTGTCAGCGATAAAATCGAAATAATCGATTCAACCGAGCCAGCAGCACCTAACAAGTGACCCATCATCGATTTAGACGAGCCTACCATTACATCTTTGGCTGAATTACCAAATATAGACTTAACAGCGGCAGTTTCTGCTTTATCGCCTGCATTTGTAGATGTACCGTGTGCGTTAATGTAACCAATTTGCTCAGCGTTTACTTGCGCATCATTTAGTGCGTTTTGCATTGCAAGTGCAGCGCCCGCACCATCTTCTGGTGGTGATGTCATGTGATACGCATCGCCGCTCATACCAAAGCCTACAAGCTCAGCATAAATTTTAGCTCCACGTGCTTTAGCATGTTCGTACTCTTCAACTACAACAACACCAGCACCGTCAGAAAGCACAAAGCCATCGCGGTCTTTATCCCAAGGGCGAGAAGCCGCTTGTGGATCGTCGTTACGTGTTGAAAGTGCACGTGCAGCATTAAAGCCACCCATACCAATTGGTGTACAGGCTTTTTCTGCACCGCCGGCAACCATTGCATCTGCATCGCCGTAGGCAATCATACGCGCTGCATGGCCAATATTATGCAAACCAGTAGTACAGGCAGTTACAATTGAAATATTTGGACCACGCAGTCCATGCATCATTGATAAATGACCTGAGATCATATTAATAATGGTAGACGGCACATAAAATGGCGATAACTTGCGCGGACCACTATTTAATAGCTTAATGTGGTTTTCTTCAATTAACGTAAGCCCACCAATACCTGAACCTACAGCTACACCAATGCGTGCTGCGTTTTGCTCGGTGATTTCAAGGCCTGAATCTTTAAAGGCTTGAACACCCGCTGCAATGCCGTACTGAATAAACAAGTCCATTTTTTTAGTATCTTTCGCTGACATGTATGCAGTTGCATCAAAGTCATTTATTAAACCCGCGAATTTAGTACCAAATTTTGATGTATCAAAGTGCGTTATTGTTTGAATGCCACTTTTACCATCTAATAAGCCTTGCCAGGTTGATTGAACATCATTACCTAGCGGCGTCAACATTCCTAAGCCAGTTACGACGACTCGACGTTTAGCCACGGTTTGCCTCCAATAAGGGATATTTTACAAGGGGGTGATCATACCCAAGCTACCTCAAAGTGCTAGTCCCAAAATAGATTAAAAACGCATAACACAATCAAAATTAATTTTTAGCTAAAATTGAGCATCGAGATTTAAGTTTTGAATCATGAACTTTGAGGTGGTTTGGATATAAAAAATTAAAGGCAGCGGATGCTGCCTTTAACGTGCGATTAATTACTCAGCGTGTGCTGTAACGTAATCGATAGCAGTTTGTACTGTAGTGATCTTCTCAGCTTCTTCATCTGGGATCTCAGTATCAAACTCTTCTTCAAGAGCCATTACTAGTTCAACAGTATCAAGAGAATCTGCACCTAGGTCATCTACGAAAGAAGATTCATTTTTAACTTCTTCTTCTTTAACACCTAGTTGTTCAATGATAATTTTCTTTACGCGTTCTTGGATATCGCTCATTCTTCTTTCCTTTATTAAAAACGCCGATGCGTTATTTTCAGATTGCCGCGTAGTTTACGCGGCATAATTCTCTGATTCAATGATTTGACCATAAATAATTGTCTGGTCAAACCTCTGAGTGTGTGTTTTGTCTTTTATCGCTTATTTTCGCAGCGATTTCAAGTATGTTTAAAGCAAGTTCACAAATAATTCAATGTTTTTGAGGTAACTTACTTAACTTTATCAAGCAGTAATTTAGGTACTATGGTTATTAAACCATGTACATCGCGCCATTTACATGCAAAGTTTCGCCTGATACATACGCAGCCGCGTCAGATGCTAAATAACATACTGCAGCCGCAATTTCGTCAGGTTGACCTAAACGCCCTGCTGGAACATTTGCAAGTGTTGCTGCTTTTTGCTCGTCAGTTAAATTATCAGTCATGTCTGTTTGAATAAAACCAGGTGCAATTACGTTAACGGTAATACCACGTGATGCAACTTCGCGCGCTAGTGACTTAGAAAAACCAATTACACCCGCTTTAGCCGCTGCATAATTAGCCTGACCTGCATTACCCATAGTACCCACTACTGAGCCAATGTTAATAATACGGCCTTTCTTTTTCTTCATCATTGGACGAAGTACCGCTTTAGATAAACGAAAAACTGAGCTTAAATTAGTGTCGATAATATCGTCCCACTCAGTCTCTTTCATACGCATTAATAAGTTATCACGTGTAATACCTGCGTTATTTACAAGTACGTCAATATCGCCTAAATCAGCTTTTATTGCAGCAAGTGTTGCTTCAATAGATGCAGGGTCGGTTACGTTTAATGCATAACCTTTACCACTGTCACCTAGGTACTCACTGATTTTAGCTGCGCCTGACTCACTTGTCGCAGTACCTGCAACTTTTGCACCTTGTGCAACTAATGTTGTTGCAATTGCTTTACCAATACCACGGCTGGCGCCAGTAATTAGGACAACTTTGCCCTCTAATGAAAATAAATTAGACATTTTATATACTCTTATTTAGCTGCATCAATTGAAGCGGCGTCGTTTACTGAGCCACAGATCATTGCTTTATCAATTCGTTTAGCAAGTCCTGTTAATACTTTACCAGGACCAAATTCGTAGCTTTGTGTTACATCTTGCGCAACCAGGGCTTGTACTGTTTCTGTCCAGCGAACTGGGCTGTAAAGCTGGCGCACTAATGCATCTTTAATTGCATCAGCTGACGTTTCAGCTTTTACATCAACATTATTAATTACATCACATTTAGGTGTATTAAATGTTAAAGCGGCTAAATCTGCTGCAAGCTTTTCAGCTGCTGGCTTCATTAACTCACAATGTGAAGGTACGCTAACCGAAAGTGGTAATGCACGTTTAGCACCGGCATCTTTACATGCTTGCGATGCTCTATCTACTGCCGCTTTATGCCCTGCAATAACAACTTGACCAGGAGAGTTGTAGTTAACTGGCGATACAACCTCACCTTGCGCTGAGGCAGCACAAGCCGCTTTAATTTCTTCATCGCCTAGGCCAATAATAGCGGCCATTGAACCTACGCCTGCTGGCACGGCTTCTTGCATGTATAAACCACGGTTTTCAACAAGCTTTACGGCTTCGCTCAAGCTTAATACGTCGCTACATACTAGCGCTGAGTATTCACCTAGGCTGTGACCCGCCATAACAACGTCGGCATCTGGGTTAGCTGCTAACCAATCACGGTAAATAGCAACACTTGCAGTTAGTAATGCAGGTTGTGTGCGTTGGGTTTGATTTAATTTTTCTTCTGGGCCATTAAGAACTAGCTCTGCTAAGTCGTAACCCAGTGCATTTGACGCTTCTGCAAATGTTGCTTTAACAATGTCAGAACTCTCTAGTAGTTCTTGTAACATACCAACGCTTTGCGAGCCTTGACCTGGGAATAGAAGTGCAATTTTTTGTGCCATACTTTGCTCTTTTTAATTAAACAAATAAATAATGAAATACACGGCACATCAATTATTGATTAACCGCCGTGTCTTTAGAATGTGTGTTTTCGAAAATAGCGGCTATTTTATCAGGAAGTTGACGTTCAACCTCTTTTACCGCTTCATCAATAGCTGCTTGAAATGCTTTAGCTGACGCATTTCCATGGCTTTTAACGACAATACCGCGCAATCCTACCAGAGAAGCACCGTTATACTGGTCGGGGTTCACCCTTTTATAGAGTTTTTTTATTATTGGACGCAACATAAACGCCATACATTTATATAAAAGGTGCTTTTCGAGTGCGGTTGTAAACTTATTCATAATAAGCTTGGCAATGCCTTCGCATGTTTTAAGTGCCACGTTGCCAACAAATCCTTCGCATACAATAACATCAGCTTTACCCGAAAAAATATCACTACCTTCGCTGTAACCAATATAATTTATATGTGGGCTTTGCTGCATTAGTTGTGCAGCTTGTTTAATGTCGTCGTGGCCTTTAATGTCCTCAGCACCAATGTTTAATAAACTAACGCGAGGATTGTCCAAACCAAGTGCTTGTCCGGCAACAATAGAGCCCATAATGCCAAACTGATAGAGCATTTGCGCATCACAATGCACATTAGCACCTAAGTCGAGTAAATATACTGGGTTTTTAAGCTCTGTAGGAACAGATGAAATGAGTGCGGCACGTTTAACACCTGGCAGCATTTTTAATACATAGTGAGCCATAAAAAATAGAGCGCCGGTATTACCTGAACTAACACATGCTTGAGCCTCGCCCGATTTAACTAAATCTAGGGCAACACGCATAGATGAGTCTTTTTTTGAACGCACAGCAATTGCAGGTTCACAGGCATTAGTGACTATTTCACTACAATGACGAATTATGAGTCTAGGATGAGGTAGAGAATCGAGAGATTCGAGTTCTTTAGATATAACGTGTTCATTGCCACATAAAATGAGAGTTAAATTGGCATGAGCATTTACCGCACAAACGGCAGCAGGAATAGATGAACGGGGGCCGTAATCGCCCCCCATCATATCTAACGCTATGGTTAGATCTTTCAGCATATAAGTAATCTCTTATTTAGAAATTACTTGAACGCCTTTGTAGTAACCATCTGCAGTCACATGGTGACGACGATGAGTCTCACCAGATGTTTGATCTACAGTTAAAGTTGGACCACTGATCGCATCGTGTGAACGGCGCATGCCGCGTCTTGCACGAGACTTTTTGCTTTTTTGTACAGCCATAGTCTTCTCCTAAGAATCTTTCTTAAGTTGTTTCAAAATATCAAATGGATTAGGTTTATCATCTTCCGCCTTTAATACACCAAAGCTGGCAGGCTTTGCTGAATAACTGCATGAAGCTTCGTTGTGGGTAGCCACTAATGGAATTGCTAAAATTAGCTCGTCTTCAATTAAATCAAAAACGTTAACTTCACCATTTTCATCAAGCGCTACTTCATCGTAGTCTTCTGGAAAAATATCTAACTCTGTATCTTCACCTACTGGTGAGTATGCAAAGTCTTGAACCAAATCCAACCCTAAATCACCATTACAACGTTGACAAATGACAGTAACGTGTGTGGACAAATTGCCTCTAATCACAGCGAAACCTTGATCATCGTTTTTGCAATGTATTTTTACCGCTATTTCACCTACTTCTTCCTGCACAACTTTCTCTAAACGAGTAAGTTTTTCAAGCGGTACAATTCCGTCATACTTTAAACGGTGCTGCGCTGCTTTGCCTGGATGAAGAGTGATGGGAATTTTCACCTTTTGCATAGGGGCTGCATCATATAGATAGTTAGTTTGTTAGTCAAAGTAAAAAACCATTTTTACTTGGTTTTTAACGTGTTTTACTCTCGGATCTGATTTATCCTAACTCAATCTGAATTATCGTAGGAAAACAGTCCGTGAAGCATCCACTCATTTTAGCGTCAAGCTCGCCTTTTAGGCAGTCTTTATTACAAAAATTTAATTTACCATTTGATACGTTTTCACCAGACGTTGACGAATCAGCACTTGAATGCGAAACACCTACCGAACTGGTTAAGCGTTTAAGTGAATTAAAAGCCTCAGCGGCTAATAAACACTTTAACAAAGGGTTAGCTATTGGATCAGACCAAGTCGCTGTGTTTAATAATCAAATTTTAGGTAAACCACATAATAAACAAAATGCCGTAAAACAACTAAATTTATTTAGCGGTAATACTGTAACATTTTTAACTGGGCTTTGTGTTTACGATATTGTAACTGGCACTAAAAAAACGTGTGTTGAACCCTTTGATGTTACTTTTAAAATCCTCAGTGATGTACAAATTAGTGCTTATTGCGATGCTGAGCAGCCTTATAACTGTGCTGGCAGCTTTAAAAGTGAAGGGTTAGGTATCTGTTTATTTGAAAAACTAAGCGGAGACGACCCTAATAGCTTAATTGGATTACCATTAATTAAACTCAGCCAATTACTGGCTGAGTTTGGTATTGATGTGCTTACTGCTAAAAACAAGTTTTAGTTAAGTAAATTAGCCAAGCAAAACCTGTTGCAGCTGCAGATAGTTATCTACCGTTGCAACAGGACTAAGCTTATTTAGCTGCTGTGCGTTATGTACACCCATTGTTACACCAATTCTATCCATGCCAGCAGCTTTTGCCATGGTCATGTCTATTTGAGTGTCACCAATCATTACAGCGTCTTGAGCGCTTATGCCAAGTTCTTCAAGCAATTGATACAACATATCTGGGGAAGGCTTTGATTGCGCTTCGTCGCTTGTACGCGTTGCACTAAAAAAATGTCTAAGTTGGCTTTCATCAAGTAAACGCTCTAACCCACCTCTACCTTTGCCTGTTGCAACCGCTAAAACAATGCCCTGCTCTTTTAAGGCATTTAAAACGCTGACAACATCAGCAAATACAGGCGTGGGAGTAGTATCCACACTGTATTGATATTTATAACCTGAAATTAACGTTTGGTGCTGCGCTACATTATCAGGAAATAAAACGTCAATTGCTTTTTCAAGCGACATACCAATAATGTTTTTAATGGCTTCGTCACTAGGTGGCACTATATTAAGTGACTCGGCGCTACTACGAATACAGTTAACTATTTTAGTCACTGAATCCATAACAGTGCCGTCCCAATCAAAAATGACGAGCTTATATTTTTTAATTGGGGCTACTTTTATCACAGTTTCGCATCCCGTAGTTTTAGTAGTGTATTTTTAAGCGTTTTATCTAGCGGTGCTTCTACTCGCATCGTTGTTTCGTTTTTAGGATGATAAAAAGTTAAATCGTGTGCGTGTAAAAATAATCGGTTTAAACCAACTTTACGCATAGATTCATCAAAACCCTGATCGCCGTATTTATCATCGCATGCTATTGGGTGACCTTTACATTGCGTATGTACACGAATTTGGTGCGTGCGCCCTGTAACAGGCGATGCTTGGACCAATGAGCAATCGTTAAAACGTTCAAGTACTTTAAAACGAGTATGTGAAGGTTTTCCCTCAGTGTTATCTACACGTACTACACGCTCGCCCGACTTAAGTGTATTTTTACGTAGCCCTTCAGTTACGTTTTTAGTTTTAGAGTCCCACTGCCCTTCTACAAGTGCCCAGTAATTTTTTTCCATTGTTTTTTCACGAAGTTGTTCATGCAATGCCGTTAACACCGAACGGCGCTTCGCTATAAGTAAACAACCCGATGTATCACGGTCAAGCCTATGAACTAGCTCAAGGCTGCGCTCTTCTGGGCGAAGTGCGCGTAGTGCTTCAATTAAACCATAACTTAAACCACTGCCACCATGAACAGCCATACCTGAAGGTTTATTTATGACGATAAGGTATTTATCTTCAAATAAAATATCGTTTTCTAGGCGAGTTACTTTGTCTAACTTTGATGGTACAAACTCTTCACGCTCAGCAACTCTGATAGGTGCAATACGCAGTACATCGTCAAGCTGTAGTTTATATACAGGCTTAATACGCTTCTTATTAACGCGTACCTCACCTTTGCGCAAAAGTTTATAAATAGCGCTTTTAGGCACCCCTTTTAAATGGGTAATAAGAAAGTTATCAATACGCTGACCTAAATGGTCTTCGTTGATCGTGACATAAGTTACTTGTAAGTCGTTTTTTTCTGACATTGCCTAATCACTAATTTAAGTAAAATAATTTAGTTGCTAACACTGTAATAATAGTGGGATAATCAGCAGCGCAAATATTTAGTATTTGCAAATAACAACGGTGCTTTTTAACACATTAAAACATTCGTGATGCACATTCTGGGTAGCCGATCATACAGATCCGAGTTAAGTTTTCCAAAGCTTTTATGCCTCCTCAGTTAACACGTGCGATCAATTAACGGCAATGCGCGTAATATATTGCTGGTTAAGTTTGAACATGAAGCGATTTTTAACGTGCTAGAGAAAGCAATGAACAGATAATTTGTCTGATAGTGACGACGTAAAAAACGTCGTTCAGCACTAGCTCAATTATTGTAGTACCGTATAGCAGCTTATTTAGAACTAAAAAAATCTAATAAATAAGCGTTCATTAACATCGGCAGCGATTTTTGCTCTTAAAACGGATATTAGCGATACATCAGTATGTATTGCTCACCAACTTAATGAGCCCTACGCGCCTAATATGAATGATATTTAGTAAGATTAATATGACAGGCCGACTTCTGGGTAAAACTTGTAAACGTAGCTGAAAAGCCGACAGTTTTAGCACCATTAAGAATTTAATAGCGATAATAATCGCTATTGTTTGCCAGCATTTAAAATACTGCATACGGGAAACAGAGCCGTTCCGTTAAAGACCCAGTCGTGAGGCTGCACATTCTAAAAATAGGGACAACTGAACAGGCGAGAAAAACATCGTCATGTCAGCGACATAAATAAGTAGAGTAACAATATGAAACGTATGCTAATCAATGCAACGCAGCAAGAAGAAATGCGCGTAGCACTGGTTGATGGCCAGCGCCTTTATGATTTAGATATCGAAAGCCCAGGTCACGAACAGAAAAAAGCCAATATTTATAAAGGCAAAATCACTCGCATTGAACCATCTCTTGAAGCAGCATTTGTTGATTACGGTGCTGACCGTCATGGTTTCCTTCCTTTAAAAGAAATTGCACGTACTTACTTCCCTGCAGGTTACACTTTTCATGGTCGCCCAAACATCCGCGACGTAATAAAAGAAGGTCAAGAAGTTATAGTACAAGTTGATAAAGAAGAACGTGGCCAAAAAGGCGCAGCGTTAACTACTTTTATCAGTGTTGCTGGTAGCTATTTAGTTCTTATGCCTAACAATCCTCGTGCTGGCGGTATTTCTCGTCGTATTGAAGGTGATGAGCGTACTGAACTTAAAGAAGCATTAGGTCGTTTAGAACTTCCTAAAGGTATGGGCTTAATTGTTCGTACAGCGGGTGTTGGTAAGTCATTTGAAGAACTTAACTACGATTTAAAAGCATTATTAGTACATTGGGATGCAATTAAACAAGCAGCTGACAGTGCTAAAGCACCGTTTTTAATTCACCAAGAAAGCAACGTAATTTTCCGCGCAATACGCGATTATTTACGTCGTGATATTGGCGAAATTTTAATTGATAAACCACGTGTTTTTGAAGAAGCTAAAGCGCACATTGAACGTTTTCGTCCTGACTTTATGAGCCGTGTTAAGCTTTATCAAGGCGACACTCCTTTATTTACGCATTACCAAATTGAAAGCCAAATTGAATCTGCGTTCCAGCGTGAAGTACGTCTTCCTTCTGGTGGTTCAATTGTAATTGACCCAACTGAAGCACTTACATCTATCGATATCAACTCGTCTAAAGCAACTAAAGGCGGCGATATTGAAGAGACTGCACTTAATACTAACTTAGAAGCGGCCGATGAGATTGCACGTCAATTACGTCTGCGTGACTTAGGCGGTTTAATTGTAATCGACTTTATCGATATGACGCCTCCACGCCATCAGCGTGAAGTAGAAAATCGTTTAAAAGATGCTGCTCGCCCAGATCGTGCTCGTGTTCAAATTGGTAAAATTTCACGCTTTGGTTTACTTGAAATGTCGCGTCAGCGTTTGCGTCCTTCATTAGGTGAAGCAAGCCAAGGTCCATGCCCACGTTGTAGTGGTCAAGGTACTATTCGTTCAAACGAATCAATTGCTCTTTCTATTCTTCGTTTAATTGAAGAAGAAGCAATTAAAGACAACACAGCACAAGTAAATGCACAAGTGCCTGTTGCCGTTGCCGCTTATTTGTTAAATGAGCAACGTCGTAGTGTTCACCGTATTGAAAAGCATCACAAATGTGACGTAGTGATTATTCCAAATCAACATATGGAAACACCACATTACGAAGTTATGCGTTTACGTAAAGACGAAACACTTGAAACAGTAAGCTACGGACAAGTTGTTGCACCAGAGCCTGAAGTATTTGAGATGTCAAAATCACCAAGTACTCCAGTACGTGAAGAGCCAATGTTGAAAGGCGTAGTAATGCCTTCTACTCCAGCTCCACAAGCAGCTCCAGCTAAAGCAGCAGCACCAGCGGCTGTTGTACAAACTAAAACTGAAGGTGGCTTACTAGCTGCTATTGGTAATTGGTTTAAGTCGTTATTTGCAAGTGAATCTGAAGAAGATAAAAAAGAAGCTGTAGAAAAAGAGCAGCAAGAAGCGCGTAATAACGCTCGTCGTGGTAACGATAATCGTCGTCGTAATAACAATCAACGTCGTCGTAATAATAACCCGCGCACTAATAAACCACGCAACGAGCGCCCTGCAGCTGAAGAGGAAGTTAAAACAGACTCATCAACAGCAAGCACCGAGACTCAAGAGAGAAACGAGAACCGTAATAAGCGTCGTCGTAACCCTAACTCTCGTAAGCGCCCAGAGCATAAAAGCGAAGAAAAAGATCAAGTTAAAACTGAAGCTCCTGCAAAAGCAGCAGTAGAAGTAGAAACTGATTCTAAGCCTGCTCAAGCTGCAGAGCCTAAAGAGCAAAAGCCTAAAGTTCGCCGTCAACGTCGTAACATACGTAAAAAAGTACGTCTGCAAGATGAAAACGCTGAGCAAGCTAACTCAACAGAGCAAACACCTGAACAAGCGGTAGTGACTGACACGCCACAAGTTCAAGAGCAAGCACCTGTTGCAGAAAAGCAAACACAAGCTCCGGCAGAAAAAACAGCGCACATTAAAGAAGAGAAAGTTGACACTGTTGATTCTAACGATGAAACAGCAACTACTGAAGACGAGCAAGAGCAAACACGTACACGTTCACGCCGTTCTCCTCGTCATCTTCGTGCATCAGGTCAACGTCGTCGACGTCCTGAAAGTGAAGCAGAAGTTAAATCTGACGAAGCCCCTGCTTTTGTTCCAGTTGCTGATCAAGCTGCTGCAGAATATGAAGCAGAGCTTAAAGCTAAATCTGAAGAAACACCTGTGGATGCAGCGCAGCAAATTGAACAAGCCGTCGCGGTTGAAGACTTAGCAAAAGTTGAAGCTGTAGAAGAGCCTGCTAAAGTTGAAACTCCAGTAGCAACTGAAGAGCCTGCTAAAGTTGAAACGCCAGTAGTAACTGAAGAGCCAGCTAAAGTTGAAACTCCAGTAGCAACTGAAGAGCCAGCTAAAGTTGAAACTCCAGTAGCAACTGAAGAGCCAGCTAAAGTTGAAGCGCCAGTAGTAAATGAAGAGCCGGCTAAAGTTGAAGCGCCAGTAGTAACTGAAGCACCAGCTAAGGTTGAAACTCCGGTAGTAACTGAAGAGCCGACTAAAGTTGAAACGCCAGTAGTAACTGAAGAGCCAGCTAAAGTTGAAACTCCAGTAGTAACTGAAGCTCCAGCAAAAGCAGAGAAATCAGCACCGCATGTTAAAACATCGGTAACTCAAGGGTCTGCAAGTGCGCCAATGGCACAGCCTACTCCTGTAGCTGATAGCGAAGTAAAGCATACATCTGTAGCAATGGCTCACGATAAACGTGAACTAGTGCCAGACAGTGGTTTACGTGCGGGTTCTATCAAACCTGCTGGTCGTGCAAGTTCTGCAATGACTAAAACAATGAGTGTTGATTAGTAACTAACACTTATTAAAAAGCCCCGCTATTTAATAAATAGCGGGGCTTTTTTGTTTTAATGAGTTGAATAATCAGAAAAATGGCTTCACGCCCATAATACGTAATTTATGAACAAAGAGGTTCAGAGGCTCTGCGCTTTTAGAGGGAGTAATACAACTAAACCTGGCTAACTTGAAAAAGCTCCGCTAATAAACCATGCCTTGTGTTTTCTCATTTATTCCTCTTTCACTTCTCTTTGTGAAATAGATCTTTAAGGGGTTTATTAGCAAAGATATTAAATAACTAGATGCGGTGCTTCTTGCGTAAGCAAGCTTCACGCCTTGTACCTACAGCCGAAATTTAACACCGTGAATAAGATTAACGAGTAGACGCTCAACTTGTTAGCGTGATGGGCAAAGCCCGTAAAAGTAATTTGTTCACAAAGAGGTTAAGAGACGCTGCGCTTTTAGAGGTAGTAAAAAGGCTAAGCCTGCCAATAAAGCATGGCTTGTGTTTTCTCTTTTACTCCTCTTTCACTTCTCTTTGTGAAATAGATCTTTTAGTGGTTTTGTTAGCAAAAAAATTAAATAAAAAGAAGCGTTGCTTCTCGCGTAAGCAAGCTTTACGACTTCAGCCGAAATTTAAAACCGTGAATAAGATTAGCTTGTGTTTTCTCATTTACTCCTCTTTCACTTCTCTTTGTGAAATAACGGAGTTTTTCAAGTTAGTTGTCGCATCAAATTAAATTTTATGCCGCCCGCATTGCTTCTTTTTTCTCTGGATTT